>NZ_JAEHNY010000012.1:0-145244 GCF_016236975.1 Salegentibacter maritimus | reverse complement strand
TGTAAGCTACCCTTAAAAACGAACTGTTTAAAAGTATAATATATTTTATAACTTTAAACAGTAATTATGAAGAAGAGTAGATATTCACCACAGCAAATCGCAAAGATTTTAAAGGAGTTTGATAACGGAAAAACGGCCGTAGAGATCAGCCGTGAATATGGTATTAGTACAGCTGCATTCTATAAGTGGCGGGAACGTTATGGCGGGATGAACGGCAAAGAGCTGAAGCGCCTGAAGGACCTTGAGGAGGAGAACCGAAGGCTGAAGCAGATGTATGCCAATCTATCCCTGGATCATCAAATAGCCAAAGAAATCATCGAAAAAAAGCTTTAAAGCCCTGCCGTAAAAGAACCATAGCCAAAGAACTTACGCGTTACGGTATTAGCAGGGCGTGCCGTGTTTTAAATATGAGCAAAAGCGTTTTTTATTACAGGCCAATTCCAAAGGATGATACTGCTATCGAAGAAGCTCTACAACAGAAAGCTAAAGAACATAGCGAAGAAGGCTTCTGGATGGCTTACGATCGTCTAAGGAGTGAAGGCAAGCCCTGGAACCATAAACGGGTGTACAGGGTCTATAAAAAACTTGGTTTAAATTTGAGACGAAAGGTAAAAAAGCGTTTACCTGCCAGGGTTAAAGAACCCCTGGAGGCTCCCATAGCTCCTAATCGTTGCTGGAGTATTGATTTTGTGACCGATGTCCTAGAAAATAAAAGACGCTTCCGTGGCTTAACCGTAATTGATGATTACAACCGAGAAGCATTGCATATAGAAATTGATTTTTCACTGCCTAGCAAACGTGTCGTCTGGGTATTGAACCATTTGATTAATCGCAGGGGAAAACCCAAAAAAATAAGAATGGATAATGGTCCTGAATTTGTTGCTAAGATCGCTTCAGAATGGAGCCAGATGCAAGAAATCGACTTTCAGTATATTCAACCTGGGAAACCAACCCAGAATGCTTTTATAGAGAGATTCAATGGAACATATCGAAGAGGCGTTCTCAATAAGTACCTCTTTGAAGATCTAAATCAGGTAAGGGAACAAACCGAGACCTGGATGGAAGATTACAACAATGTAAGACCACATAATGCACTGGGAAAAATGGCCCCCGTAGCATACGCAAAAACTCATTCTCCTGTCGGTACCGACAGGAGAATGAAAAATGATATTTTTGGACAATCAAGCAGTTCTAATTAGGGGAAGCTTACACCAAGACCAATCCAACTTCGTTTTTGTCAATTGCTGATACGTCGAAAAAAGTTTTATTCTCAGTTGCTTGTTCAATAGTATAATTGGAAAAGAAAATCAATGTAAATGTTCCCAAAATTATAATTGAAATAATCAGCTTTAATTTTCTTTTATTCATATTTCTTTCCAGCTTAATTGAATGTAACGTTTCGTATAACCGTCACTTACGGGTTTTAAGTTAATGTTTTTAAGTTTAGAACTGGACTAGGGCTGTTAATAGGATACGTTGCTTACAAGTGTAATTTATTTTTCATATTTAACTTCCTCTCCTTTAGCTATAAAAACAAGAGCGTCAAAGTGATTAAGTAATTTCGCTTTGTTATTTGGTAAATTAAAAATATACAAATCATCAAACTTTTTATTAATCAATTCTTTGTTTGCTGAAATTATTTTTTTTGAATCTATAAAATAATTTTTCTTTATTGATGGTAGGAAGTTTAAAATGGACTTACTTTTTCTTGAAGCTCTTTCAGTTTCATTTTTAGTTCTAGTAGGAGGTAATTCAATGGTACCGAAAGCTATATGATAAGAAGTTTTTGGATTTAATTGTATAAACTGATAACCCATAGTTTGCCCCTTCATTAACTCATTGTTAGATTTTGACATATGTCCGTTTGCCAACCAAATAATAAACTTTTTATTAGGATATTTTTTCACTAAAAAATCAAGGTTTTTAGCCATTTGTTTGTCTCGAATTTTCACTCTGTTCTTATCTGAGTTGTTATCTTTAACGGTGTAAAGTTTTACTGAACTTTTGAAACTTTCTAGAATTTGAACCCATGTTTTATTTGTTTTAATTAATTCATTTGATAAAAGTTTAGCGAGATAATCATTAACATATTCAATTTCTTCTTTTGATATTGTATTGATTACTTCATATTCATCTTTTATAATGGTTTTTACAAGTTTTGTAAATTCTTCATCGAGTTCGATATTATTTGTTTTTAATAACTCTGATAATTTTATAGTGAAATATTTATGAGAATAAGCAGTAGGAATTCTACTATCAAACCCCCAGATAGTAACTTTGTTTTTTTTCAAAAAATCAAAAAGTTCTTTGCATTGTTTAGATTTACTCCAAATTGAATATAAATTCCGTTTATCATGGTCAAATAACAAAGCAAAAAAATCACTTTCAAAAATAATATCCTTAAAACCGTGTTCATTAACTAAATATTTCACAAATTCTGTTTTGGCTATAAAATCAGAACCACTATAATGAACTGATTCTCCCAAAAAGATGGTTTGTTTTTCATTAATATTTTGACTGACAATGTTTTTAACTTTATCTGTTAGTAAATTATCTAATGAATTCAATTCGTAGGTACTTTCTTCAATTTGCGAAAACACAATTTGATGTAAAAAAAATAATATTATTAGTATGAGTTCTTTCTTCATTATAGCTGCCAAACATCTCGCTTACAACCAGTTAATGAAGTAAGGCGCGCGGCTTTGTCGGCTTAGTATTGGTTTGTTGGTCAAGTTAATTATTTTCTTTCTAACGCTGCCGTCTACTTGCGATGAACCATTGTTGTGCACTGTTAATTTATTACCGTAGATTTTGGTTTAGATCCAACAAACTCTGATTTTAATAATGCTTGAGTAACTTTATCATCGTAGTATAAAGTCCAATAATTATCTGAAGCCATCTTTTTCCAAGGATCATCCCCTAAATATTTCATTCTCTGTAGTGTAATATCCACACCGTTATTACCCCACCGATAATATTCTGATTCATAGTCACCATTTTTTTCTGTTGGATCATGTTCAGCTTCCATATTCAATTTTGAATTTACAACTTTGATAATGTCTTCTAAATCAGTGGAACTAATTTTTCTTTGTATTATAGAATGGATGAAATTGTCACCTATAATTTCCATATCTATATCATTATTGGGAATGTATTCAACAGATTCAAGACTGAAATTTTCAAAGTTTGTCACGTCCTTAACTTCAAATTCATTTCTGTCTATAGAATCTCCTATTGTTAAACCGGCTATTTTAAACGGTATATTATTTATTTTTCTATTCTCCTTTAATTTTTCATTGCTTTTTAGGTCATATGCAATTGGATAAAAATTTTCATCAAATAACAACAGTTTTGTTTTTCCTTTAAAATCTCTGATGTCAAAAAATAAAGTATCTGTGATCAAAGTATCATTATTTGGAATGAAGTTTAAGTTTGAATCATATTTTCCAAAAGCCACTTTTTGGGTGATAATTATACTAGAATCTAAAGTTTTAATTGGAATAAGTGAATCTCCAACCATTTTACCCCTTTTTTGATCAAAACTTGTGTATGAATGGTAGTTGCCTTTATCAATTTTAATTTCATTATTTAAAGTCCATTTATAATTTAAAAAGTCTTTCTTGTTTGCCTCATTATCTGAACAGGAGAACATCAAAAATGATAGAATAATTAATAATAATTTTCTCATATTTCGTTAACATTAATTGTGCACAACTCATTTTATCTCCCAAAATACACTTATTTAACCAAATATAATTCAGGATAACCTGCGGTTTCGCTAAATATAAATCAATAAAACAAAACAAGCTTACGGAAAAACGTAAAGTAAGACCGAAAAAATCACTTTTTAAAACCCTGTAAGGCATTATCACGCATAAACAAAAAAACCGGCCTTTTTAGGACCGGTTTTTCTGTTTTACTCGATAATCGAAACCCCCAGGCTGTGCCTTAAGGTAATTGAATTTGTTTTTTCTTTAAACTTTAATCATCATCCCCGTCATCGTCATCGTCGTCATCATCATCTTCGCCATTTCCATCCTCTACATTTAGCAAGTTTCCTTCCAGGTCGAATTCCAATTCTACGCCATTATTCAGGGTTACCTCATATTCATCTTCATCAACTTCTGCTTCAATAATGATATTATCGGGATAGTTTTCTGTGATGTAATCCTGGATTATCTGCGGCAATTCACCCGGATTAATATCTTCTTCGTCTTCGCCCTCTTCATCTTCATTTTCGTCTTTTGCCTGACCTAGAAAATTTCCTTCTCCGTCAAAAATAAGCTCGATATCATTATCCAACTCTATCTCGTAGTTTCCATTGTTCTCCAGCTCAGCTTCGTCTATACCCAGTCCCGGGAAATTATCGCTTATAAAATCCAGGATATTCTGTGGCAATACTGCCGGATCAATTTCTTCATCATCAAATTCATTTTCCTCATCATCTACTCCCAAAAATTCTCCCTGAGCATTAAAAATCAACTCGGTATCATTGCTAAGCTCAATTTCAAAATTCTGGTTATCTTCAATTTCGGCTTCCACAATGGTAAGTCCGGGGTAATTTACTGTTATATAATCCAGAATACTTTGTGGCAATGTTGAGGTTTCCACATGTGAATCAGCCGAAAAAGCTACGGCATTTAAATCTGGCTCATTGGTATCGTCGCTCTCTGAGCACGATTGAAATAATAGCATTAATACTAAAATTCCCGGTAAATAATTAATTTTCATATTCATACATTTAAATTAGTGTTTAAGTGTGTATTCCTTAGCATATATAACGCCTTAGTCACTTTTACATTGTATAAATTCTTATTATTTACAGTATTTCAACAGCTGTCTTAAAAGCATGCACTTAAAATAAAGTTTCTACTTAATTTAGAAAGAAGTGTTTTATACGGCCCTTTTCTACTGATAAAAATGTTCTGGAACTTTTATTTTAAATCTTCATCCTGAATTTATTTCAAGATCCAACATATTTTTAAGCTGAATATAAATTAGAATCCCGAAAGGGTTCCTGGAAAAACCTGTAAATCCCGCTACCCGGATTTCTACTGTAATTCTCCACCGGGATAATCAACCTATAAAATGAATGAATGTTAGTCTTTTCTCTTCAAAATTGGATGATCCCCATCGCGAATTGAAGAATATATCGGCGAGAGTATTTCTATATTGGCTTCATTAAAGGCATCCTGGATATTCTCATGCAGGTTTGAAAGGATTTGTTGGGATTTTCGGGGGTTGTTGGTATAAGCGTTAATCTCATAACTCACCGAAAAATCATCTAATGCAGTTTGCAGTACAAACGGCCGGGGTTCTTTATTAACCGATTCTACCTGCGAGGCAGCCTCAATTAATAGCTCGTGCACTTTCCGCCAGGGCACATCATAACCAATTGTAACTTTTGAGTGCAATACCAAACCGAGCTTACCGGCATTTGCGGTATAATTTATAGTACTACCGGTTAAAATTGCGGCGTTGGGAATAGCCACTTCCTCGTTCTTAACGGTACGCACCTTAGTTACAAGCATGGTTTTTTCAATTACATCTCCAACTGTCTCCCCTATCTTTACCCGGTCTCCTATCTTAAATGCACGCATATAGGTAATCACCAGGCCGGCTATTATATTACCAATAGCCGTAGAAGAACCTAAAGAGATAAGTAATCCAAGAAAAACACTTACGCCCTGAAAAACTGCCGAGTCGCTTCCCGGTAAGTAAGGAAAAATGGTAATAAAGGCAAATGCCCACACAATTACCCTTAAGAGGTTAAAGGTTGGCCTGGCCCAATCTGAATAAAACCCCGGGAGTTTCAGCTTTTCTTTTTCAACTTCGGTAGAAAGGAAATACAAAAACTTAGTTACAAACCGGGCAATAAGAACTATAATAAATATTGTAAACAAGTTAGGTATGTACTTCAGAATAGCATTTCCAAAATTCTTAAGAGGATTAACTATATGGCTGAAAATGGTATTAGATAGTGGCTCGGTAGCAGGAAATATACTGAAAAGTAAAGGGAGTGCGAGACTAAAAAGAAAAATGATTATGATCCATTTCAAAACTTTTAGTGCCTGCATAATAAGCCACCTCTCCTTATTTACCGATATAAATTCATAATCTTTAATCTTGATTCCTTTAAGATAGCCCGATTCTCTATCAAGAGATTTATGAATAAGAAAGTTAATTCCCCGGTTAAGGAATTTAATTAGAAAAACAAATACAACCAGTGTTAGGACCAACAAGCCTATTCGAATCCATTTTTTGTACCACACCTCCTTTTTGTGGTAGCTGAGGCCTACCTCAATGATGGAAGTCAAATATCTCTGGGCAAGATTTTCCTGTGAATCTTTTAAGAATACTGCATCTTGCGGAGTAACACTGGCGAGGCTCAGGTCTTTATACTTTAAGATAATGAGCCCTGAATTTTCTTGAAGGTAAAATAGAGTGCTGTCTACCTCTTCCCCTTGAAAAAGTTTGTTAATCAAATTAGTACTGCGTTGAGCCCTCTCCCTGGCAGTATATGGCCCCAAAGCCTCAAACACAACAAAAAGGCTATCCTCTTTTAAATATACCGGGAAACCCGTCCTTTTCTTTTTAAGTGTGTCGGCAACCGAAGCTGCGTTTAAAAGACTATCGTTTGAAACATCCTGGGCGAACAGAGCACCTGCCCATAAACATATACAAAAAACCGATAAACACTTTAGCTTTTTCACTTTTGAAGTATCTCACCTTTCTAATTTACTAATTAATTATCAATTTCTACATCTGGAGCACTTAAGGCACCTGGATTCAAGATAAAAAAGGATATCATTGATACTCTAAAAGACTTTAAACGAAAAAAACCAGCCTTTTTCAAGACTGGTTTCTTCTATTTTGCTCCTCCTCTTGGGCTCGAACCAAGGACCCTCTGATTAACAGTCAGATGCTCTAACCAACTGAGCTAAGGAGGAGTGTTTTGCTCTTTAGCGGTTGCAAATATAAGTCAAAATTTAAATCACCACAAAACAAAAATCCACTTTTTTTTGAATAAATTTTACTCGCTTCCGTATCACTCAAATAACCAGCGATATACATCATTACCATTAGCATAAAGAACCAAAGCGATTAAGATAAAAAAGCCGAGCATTTGGGCTATTTCCATAAACTTATCGTTGGGCTTTCTTCCGGTTACCATTTCATATAAAAGGAACATTACATGCCCTCCATCTAAAGCGGGGATAGGTAAAATATTCATAAACGCCAGAATAATGGAAATAAGTGCCGTTGTATGCCAAAAGCCTTTCCAGTTCCAGGTATCGGGGAACATATTTCCAATAGCTCCAAAACCGCCCAATTGAGAGGCTCCTTTTTGGGTAAATACATATTTAAATTGCGCGACATAGTCGTGCAGGGTCCAATAACCATAATCAAAACCTTGTTTTATACTTTCAACAAAGCCATATTTTTGCGTTTTAATTTCAAAATCACGACGCGGGGTTATTCCAAGCTTCCCTTCCTCATCGGGCGTAACCATGGCGCTCTTTATCTCATCGCCACGTTTAAAAATCACCTCTACTTCTTTTCCTTTGTTTTCGGCAGCTACCGGGCCAATGGTATGCCAATAACCTATTTCCCTATCGTTGATAGAAATTAGACTATCTCCTTTTTTCAAGCCGGCCTTAGCTGCGGCCATTTCGGCAACCACACTATCTAAAACTGGATTTTGAATAGGAATAAAAGGCAACATAACGCCCTGTTCCCACATTTGCTCGCCTATATTTTCTGGCACCTCAATAACCTCTTCATTTCCATCCTGATGCAAAACAGTAATATTGTTTACATCGCGCATAAAGAGGTAACGATTTACATCGTCGCTATTTTGAAGGGCTTCACCGTTAATTTCCAGAACCCGGTCGCCATCTTTAAATCCATATTGCTTAAATTCTTCAGCTATTGCAAAACCTTCCGGCATTTGCTCAGGGCCAATATAATTTTTACCCCAAACAAACATAATCATCATATAAATAAGAAAACCAAGTACCAGGTTTACAGTAACCCCTCCAAGCATAATAATAAGTCGTTGCCAGGTTGGTTTACTTCTAAACTCCCATGGCTCTGGGGGTTTTGCCATTTGTTCCTTATCCATACTCTCGTCTATCATCCCCGATATTTTTACATATCCGCCCAACGGTAACCAACCAATACCGTAAACAGTATCGCCTATCTTCTTTTTAAAGAGAGCAAACTTCACATCAAAAAAGAGGAAAAATTTCTCTACCCTGGTTTTAAATAACTTGGCGGGTATAAAGTGCCCCAGTTCGTGTAAAACAATAAGTAAAGACAAGCTTAACAGTAACTGTATGGCTTTAACTATAAATGGATCCATGTGTAATTCTTCAAATTTTTAAGTCGCACAAAAGTAATCTTTTATAGCATCCTAGAAAAGTTAAAAGCCTTTCGGTTTCAACACACTGAAATTTTAAGTTTTAAACTGCGACAAATTAATCACCAGGCCTTAATTTTGCAGAAAGTTTTCCCAGATTTTAATGTATAAGGGAAACCGGGTTCAGAAAAGTATTAGTTCAATTTGTGTTAATTTAAAAATATGCGCAACCTATTTAACTGGCTTAAAAAATTTGCTATTGTATTGTTTATACTCTCCGCAATTATCGTGTATAGTATTTACACCCTTCTAACTCCCAAAGAACGTCTACCCGTCTATCAACCAGATATGGTAAATGTTGAATTAGTAGATTCAACTGTACAACACGTGCGCAAATACCATACGGTTAAAGATTTTGAGTTGATTAATCAAAACGGTGATACCATTACGCAAGATTACTATAAGGATAAAATTTATGTGGCCGACTTCTTTTTTACCACCTGTCTTACCATTTGCCCTGTAATGACCGATCATATGTTGGATATTCAGGAGGAAATTAAAGACGATCCCGAAGTATTATTACTCTCACATACCGTTTTCCCAAAAACCGATTCGGTTCCCGTTTTAAAAGCCTATGCGGAAGAAAAAGGCGTTTTAGATGAAAAATGGAACCTTGTTACCGGTAGCAAAAAGCATATTTATGAGCTTGCCAGAAAATCTTACCTGGCTTCTAAAAGCAATGGCGATGGCGGGCCTTACGATATGATACATACCGAAAATTTTGTGCTTGTAGATAAAGAAAAACGAATTAGAGGCTTTTATGATGGTACTGATGCCGAAGCCATAGAAAGCCTAATGCACGATATAGAGGTTTTAAAACAGGAATATCGATAAAATAGTTTTTTTCCATCAAATTTTTTACTGCTGAATTTTTACCTTACTTTTGTCTTGTTTAAATTTAATCTAAATAAAAGTGATTAGAACTCTGGCCGACCTAAAACGTGGAGAACGTGGGATTATCAAAGAATTTTCAGAAGAAAATATTCCGTTAAAATTACTGGAAATGGGTTGTTTGCCGGGCAATGAAGTAAAAATGTTGCAATTGGCACCCTTTAAAGATCCAATGTATTTAAACATTAACGGTAGCCACCTGGCCATAAGAAGAGAAATCGCTTTACTTATTGAAATTGACCTTATAAGCTAAGATGGCCAAACAAATAAATGTTGCGTTAATAGGGAACCCCAACACCGGCAAGACCTCGGTTTTTAATCAGCTCACCGGATTAAACCAAAAAGTGGGGAATTATCCCGGAATAACTGTTGAAAAAAAGGAAGGTATTTGCAAGCTCCCTCGCGGACTAAAAGCGCATATTTTAGATCTTCCGGGCACCTACAGCCTAAATGCTTCTTCTCTAGATGAAAATGTGGTTATAGAATTATTGCTCAACAAAAGCGATAAAGATTACCCCGATGTTGCCGTGGTGGTGAGCGATGTAGAGAACCTTAAACGAAATCTACTACTTTTTACCCAAATTAAAGACCTTGGAATTCCAAGTATCCTGGTAATTAACATGGCCGATAGGATGGAGCGAAAAGGCATCTCCCTGGATGTAGACCTACTGGAAGAACGCTTAAAAACAAAAGTTTGCCTGGTAAGTGCCCGTAAAAACACAGGAATTAATGAACTCAAAGAAGCCATAATTAATTACAGGCATATCCCAGATGAACCCTGTGTGAATGCCCCTGTAATAGCCCCCGAATATTTTGAAAGGTTAAAAAAGGCTTTTCCCAACCAATCTATATATAAACTTTGGTTGGTAATTACCCAGGATGTTAACTTTGGGAATATCAATAGAAAAGAGATTACCAATTCGGCATATTTTGAAACTAAATCCCATACCGAGTTAAAAAAACTACAGCATAAAGAAACCATACTTAGGTACCAGTTTATCAATGGTGTTTTAAAAGAAACTTTAACGGTCGATTCCAGTTCAGCAAAAGACCTTCGTTCTCGTTTAGACCGCATCCTTACTCATAAAGTTTGGGGCTACGCGATATTTTTCGCTATCCTTTTGCTCATATTTCAGGCAATTTATAGCTGGTCTAGCTATCCTATGGACCTTATTGATGAAACCTTTGCCTTTTTAAGTGAATGGACCAAAATAAATTTCCCGGCAGGATCCTTTACAAATCTTATTGCCGAGGGTATTATCCCCGGGCTTGGGGGCATTGTTATTTTCATTCCTCAAATAGCCTTTTTGTTTTTATTCATCTCCATTTTAGAAGAAACAGGCTATATGAGTCGGGTGGTTTTTTTAATGGATCGCATTATGCGAAAATTCGGACTTAGCGGAAAGAGCGTGGTACCCCTGGTTTCGGGGACTGCCTGTGCCATTCCAGCGGTGATGGCCACCCGAAATATTGAAAGTTGGAAAGAACGATTAATCACCATTTTGGTGGTACCATTCACCACCTGCTCGGCACGTTTACCGGTTTACTTAATTATTATTGCCCTGGTAATTCCAGACGAAAGCGTTTGGGGCTTTAACCTGCAGGGCTTAACTTTAATGCTGCTTTACCTACTTGGTTTTGGTGTAGCTATTGGGTCTGCATGGGTCTTAAATTTAATTCTGAATATTAAAACCCGAAGTCAATTTGTTATTGAAATGCCCAATTACAAAATGCCCATGGGCAAAAACATTGCGATTAATGTGGTAGAAAAAACAAAAGCTTTTGTTTTTGGTGCAGGAAAAATAATCCTGGCAATATCTATTATTTTATGGGTTTTGGCCAGTTATGGGCCGGGAGACAAATTCAACAATGCCCAACAAATAGTGAGCGAACAATACGATAACCAAAGTAACGTAACCGAAGAACAACTTGAAGAGGAAATCGCCTCTTTTAGATTAAAAAATTCTTATATCGGGATTATGGGAAGGGGTATTGAACCAGTGGTAGCTCCCCTGGGTTACGATTGGAAAATTGGCATTGCCATTATAAGCTCTTTTGCCGCTCGTGAAGTTTTTGTAGGAACCCTGGCTACAATCTATAGTGTAGGCAGCGATGAAGAGGAAACTATTAAGAACCGCATGGCAGCAGAGATAAACCCAATTTTGGGAGGCCCCCTATTTACTTTTGCCAGTGGAATAAGCTTATTGTTATTCTATGCTTTTGCCATGCAATGTATGAGCACCCTGGCTATTGTTAAAAAAGAGACTAATTCTTGGAAATGGCCCGTATTACAATTGGTGGTTATGACCTTATTCGCCTATTTTGTAGCGCTGGCTGCTTTTCAATTATTAAAATAAATGTAAATCAAAGATTCATAATTATGGCACTAATACAAGAAATACTCGTTTTTATCACCTTCGCGATCGCCCTGGGATATATGTTTACAAAATTCATTTGGAAACCCGCTTTTTTAAAAAAGAAGTCTGAAAAAGCAAAAGCCTGCGGAGTTTCAGGTTGTGGTTGTGATTAATCTCTTTTTGGAAAATATCTGTAAATCTCTTTTCGTTGCAAAAAACGAACAAGCAGAATTTCTTGTTCAGTCAACTTTTTAATGCCCAATCTATAATCACCTATTCGAATTCTATAAAAATCTTTAAATCCTTTAAGCTTTTTAATCGGTTGTTGATTTAAATTTTCTTCATTTTGAAGCTCTTCAATTTTTTTAAAAAGCTTTTCTTTAACTTTTTTATCAGTGATTTTTGCAGTGTCTTTTGCCAGGCTTTTACTGATTCTTACCTTCATCTTTTAAAAGTGATTGTTTAAAATCTTCCAGGCTCATTTCTTCTTCATTTACTCCTTCCTCAATTGCTAATCCAAACGCATATTCCTCTAATTCGTTAGACTTTAAAAATTGAGCTTCAATGCCAAGTTTATTGGCAAGTTTTATAAGCAACTTTAAATCTTCTTTTGATTCTCCTTTTAAAATTACTGATTCCATAATAAATTTTTAATTACAAGATAAGGGTTATTTCTCATTTGTACTAAGTCTCTTAAATGATAAAATTCATTTTAAGGGCTAAGCCTGCGGAGTTTTAGGTTGTGGTTGTGATTAATTTTCTAAGTTTTCAGTTATCTTCAACTTAAGCTGGTAATCTGAAGCCTTTATCTTTCGGGAAGTTTTGGGATACGGGCTAAGCGACAGGAATTTTATCTTAACATCCTCATTAAAAAAACTGGCCAGGCCGGGCGCATTAGTAACTGCATTGCTACGCAAACTAATAATCTTTGTTCCTAAAGATTTATTGCCTTCAACTATTTCTACCAGTATTTTTGCTTCGCCGGCCCAAATACAAGTCACATCATCTGGGCATCTTGAATCTTCCAATACCTCTTTAAATACAATTTTTTTGTCTTTAAAATTGAAAGATTCCCCCAAAGAAGTTGTAGCAGAATAATCTGTAATTTCCACCTCCTGTGCTCCTGCAACAAAACTGAAAAAACAGAAAATAAGCATTGGTGAAATCGGTTTTAAGAAAAGAAAAACCGTATTAAATCGCCTTAAGCCTGGATTCGGTATCAATATGTGCATAGCCTTTATTATTAAAGACTAAAACACTAAACCAATGTTGCAAAAGGTTTAACCTAAACCAACATCCAGGGTCATCATCACCATAAATCCAACTATAAAGCCCATAGTGGCAATATCGGTATAATTTCCTTTTTGCGATTCCGGTACTACTTCTTCCACTACCACAAAAATCATAGCCCCGGCAGCAAATGAAAGCGCATAAGGCAAAATAGGCTCAAAGGTCAATACCGCCCAGGCACCAAGCACTGCGGCAAAGGGTTCTACAATAGCCGAGAGTTGACCGAAATTAAAACTTTTCCACCGGCTCATTCCCTGTCCGCGCAGTGGCATGGCAACAGCAAAACCTTCCGGGAAGTTTTGTAAACCTATTCCAAGCGCCAGGGCGACGGCACCACCTATAGTCGCTCCTTCCAACCCTGCACCGGCAGCTCCAAAAAGTACGCCCACGGCCAGGCCTTCAGGAATATTGTGTAAGGTAATGGCCAGGGTAAGCAGAACAGATTTATGCCAGGGGGTTTTAATCCCTTCTTTTTCGCTCATTTTAAAGTTTACGTGCAAATGGGGAAGTATTTTATCAAGTCCAAAAAGAAAGATTGCACCTAGCCCAAATCCAATAAGTGGTGGTACTGTTTTTTCAAAACCTTCGCCGGGACTCATTTCTATTCCGGGTGCCAATAAACTCCAAAAACTGGCAGCAACCATAACCCCACCGGTAAACCCAAGCATACCGTCAAATAATTTTCTATTCATATTTTTAAATAGAAAAACCAGGGAGGCACCTGCAGCCGTAAGTAACCAGGTGAAAATTGTAGCGAACAATGCAGCTAAAACCGGGTCTAATTGCTCAAAATAAGCGATTACATCTTCCATTTATTGTGTTTTTATATATAGGTTGTTAGATATTAATTGAGATATTCTTAATTCTCTTTCTTCTATAACAATTAGCATAGAGCCATCAAAGGCTTCCTTTTCCAATACTTTAATTTCTTTTCCCAGTGAGATATTGTTCTTATCTAAAAATCTTAAAAATTCAGATGAAGAATCCTTTACCCCAACGCAAATCCCTTTTTCCTCTTTATCAAGCTCAGCAAGCAACATTTTATTTGCTACGCTAAAGTTCCCTTCGGCATCGGGAATGGGATCGCCATGAGGATCACGCTTAGGGAATCCCAGAAATTTATCCAATTCCCGGGTAAGTTTTTCAGATTTAATATGCTCTAATTGCTCAGCGATATCGTGTACCTCGTCCCAATTAAAGTCCAATTTTTCTACAAGAAAATATTCCCATAAACGGTGTTTTCTAACCACCTGAATGGCTGTCTTCTTCCCCAATTCACTTAGTTTCACCCCCTGGTATTTCTTGTAAACCACCAGCTCCTTTTCCGATAACTTCTTTATCATATCGGTAACCGAAGAAGCCTTGGTCTCCATTTCTTCCGCCAGGGCATTGGTACTCACACCTGCCTGGTATTTTTTTTCTAAATGAAAAATTGCTTTCAAATAATTTTCTTCCGAAAAACTAAACATACTCAGCTTTTTTTGCTAGCCAAAAGTACATATTTAATTTTAAAAAACAATATTTTTAGTCTTGTCTAAATTTATTTTATACATTTGAAAAAAATATAAAGTTGAAATTTTATTTCTGAAATATGAAAAAGTTAATTACCCTATTGACACTGGCCACTTCAATAGCCATGGCCCAAAATTCTGAAACCAATATTTCGGGTACCATTACCTCAAACGGAGAAGTGGTACCTTTTGCAAGTGTGTATATAAAAGATAAACCAATAGGTACCGATGCCGATGTGAACGGAAAGTATGAATTAAATGTACCTACGGGATCTACTACTATTATAGCAAGATCTCAGGGATATCGGTCTCAAAGTAAAGAGATAGAAGTTACAGATAACAAAAAACAAACTATAAATTTTTCCCTCATTGAAGATGCCCTGGGTTTAGAGCAAGTGGTGGTAAGCGCTACCCGTAACAGGATTAGTAAAAAAGAAGCGCCGGTAATTGTAAATGTGCTTAGTCCCAAATTATTTGAAGCCACCCAGTCTATCTCCCTGGCAGACGGTCTTAATTACCAGTCGGGGGTGCGTGTGGAAACAAATTGCCAAAACTGCGGCTTTACACAGGTTCGCCTTAATGGCCTGGGAGGTGAATATACCCAGGTATTGGTAAACAGCCGACCCGTTTTTAGTGCCTTAAACGGGGTTTATGGTTTAGAGCAAATACCTATTAGTACTATTGAACGGGTTGAAGTGGTGCGCAGTGGTGGCTCGGCGTTATTTGGCTCTAATGCCATTGCAGGAACCGTAAATGTAATTACCAAAGAACCCATAAACGATAGCTGGGAAGTGAGTTCAAACCTTGCGCTTATAGATGGAGAAACAGCCGATAGAAATGTAAACCTGAATGCTTCAGTAGTTAGTGAAGACTTAAGCAGTGGAGTTACGGTATATGGGATATTTCGCGATCGTGATGCCTATGATGCCAATAAAGATGGGTTTAGTGAAATCACAAAACTTACAAATAATTCCATGGGTGCCAAAGCATTTTTAAGACCCAATGATAACAGTAGAATTGGCCTGGATTTTACCGGAATTAGAGAGTATAGACGTGGCGGAGACCGTATTGACCTGGCACATCAGTTTACCGATATTACCGAAGAACTGGATCATAACACTATTTTTACAGGCCTAGACTACGAATTATGGGACGACGAACGTAAAAATAATGCCTCAGCCTATATTTCTGTGCAGCATACAAATAGAGACAGTTACTACGGAGGTTTAGGTGGCGGCCGCAGCAAAGCCGATTCTATCGCGGCCAATAATGCTTTTGGAAAAACCACAGATCTTGCGGTGGTTTCAGGAGCAAAATATAGCCGTAGCTTCTCTAATAAAGATGTTCTTACCACCGGCCTGGAATATCAACTAAATGAAACAAAAGATGAGATTACCGGCTATAACCGCATTGTTGATCAGAAGGTGAATAGCATTGGGCTTTATGGCCAGTACGAATGGAAACCCATTGAAGATTTTACCGCATTAATTGGGGCTCGCTTAGATCACGTAAGCGTAGATGGTTTGTATGGCATTCAAAACATACAACGTTCTACAGAAATTAGTGAAACAGTATTAAGCCCGCGTTTAACTATTTTGTACAACCTCTCGGAAAATTTACAATTCAGAGGAGGTTATGCTCGTGGATTTAGGGCGCCCCAGGCTTTTAACGAAGACCTGCATATCTCTTCGGTTGGCGGGGAACAGCGATTTGTTATTCTTTCAGAAAATTTGGAAAGTGAATTCTCCAATGCCTATACAGCGTCTTTTGATTTCACTAAAAATTACAATAAAGTACAGACCAATTTTTTAATAGAAGGATTTTATACAAGTCTTAAAAATCCGTTTACCATAGTTAGTACCGGCACCTCGCTACCCAATGGCTCTATTTTAGAGGAGTCTCGAAACGGCTCTGGAGCTTATGTGGCGGGAACTAATATGGAATTTACAATTTCCCCAAACGAATCTTTATTTTTCCAGGCCGGGGCCACCATACAACGTTCTACCTTTAAAGAAAACCAGGTTCTTTATGAGGCCGATGGAGATTCTGTCGGGGAAGAAGATGTAATTTTAGACGAATTTATTCGCTCGCCCAATGTTTATGGCTTTTTAAATTCTAACTGGAGCATAAACGACAACTTTAATTTAGACCTAACCGGAAGCTATACCGGCTCTATGATAGCACCGCGGGTTGTTAGCGAAACCGGTTTTATAAAATTGATAGACACAGAAGATTTTCTGGATATGACAGCAAAATTCACCTATCACTTTGATCCTATAGAAAATTTTCACGTAGAACTAAGCGGTGGTGTACAAAACCTATTTGACAGTTACCAAAATGATTTTGACCAGGGCCCACTTAGGGACTCCGATTATATCTATGGCCCAAACCGGCCAAGAACCGTATTTATAGGATTAAAATTTGGCGATTTTTAAAACAAGAATTATGCGAATGCAAGGCTACTTTTTATTCATTCTACTACTGGTATTTCCTAGCGTAAATGCTCAGAAAAAAGCTGAAATAAATTGGAAAAGCTGGGCAGAACTTGAACAGGCACTAAAAAAAGCACCAAAGCCGGTATTTATCTTTTTTCACGCCGAATGGTGTGCCTATTGCAAAAAAATTGAGCGGGAAATATTTACAAACCAAAAAGTAATAAACAAATTAAATTCAGATTATTACGCGGTAGAAATGGATGTTGAAACTACCGATACCATCTATTTCGACAATATAAAATTGGTGAACAAACAAGCCCTTACCCAAAGAAATGGGGTTCACCAACTTGCACTATTGCTGGCCAATCGCAAAGGAACACCATTTTCGCTACCGGCCACTATTATTTTAAACAGTGATTTTGCCGTAAAAAAACGGATTTTTGAATATTACACCTCAGCCGAATTGCTAGAAATTTTACAAGAAGGAGATTAGGGAACATGCTATAAATTATATTCCGCGTTCCTTTTGAATTTGTTCGTAAGCTTCCTGGACTTTATTGAACTTTTCCTGCGCCCCTTTTCTGTAGGCTTCATCCATATGTCCTAATTTATCGGGATGGTATTTTTTCACCATCGTGCGGTAGGCTTTTTTAACTTCGGCATCACTGGCCGATTTCTCGATCTCCAAAATTTTATAAGCATTATCGGCCGATTTAAAGAACATGGCTTTTAAGCTCTCAAAATCCATTCTGCCAATTCTAAGGTAACCGGCAATTTCCTGGATTACCCGTGCTTCAGCATCGCTTACTTTTCCATCGGCCTGGGCAATTCCGAATAAAAAGTGGATAATTTGTAAACGTGCCGGGTATTTTGTTCTGGCGGCCAAATACTGTGAAATTCTTAATGCTGAAATTTCACGATTCTTAACCAACTCATTAAAGGTTCTAAAGGTTGCATTAGCGCGTTCCTTCCCATAAGCCTGCACAAAGTAAGAGCGCACATAATCCATTTCAGATTGCGAAACCTGCCCATCGGCCTTAATCACCAGGGAACATAAAGACAATAAATTAAGTTCGAAATCGCCGGGAGAAACTTTTTGATCTTGCTCTCCAAACATTTGTTTAAATGCTCCACCACTACCGCGGCTCCAGTTATCTATAAGGGTTCCTACAATAAATCCTAAAATAGCTCCCGGAAACCGAAAATACATATAGCCAATTACGGCGGCAATCCACTTAAACATGAAGAAAATTTTTAATAAGCGGCAAAGATACTATTTTAGTAGACAATGAAGGTTTAAATGCTCTAAGGCTTAGCTCGAAATTATTCAATGGTTCTTAAAGAAAAGCTCGTGAGCTTGCTACCAGGTAATTTACTCATTAAATGAGATTTAAAAGCCAAAAGCCTTACAGCAATTTTTAAAGGTAGAGCCTTGTGATACCCAACATAAAATAAAAGCCTTCATCAATTTATCCTATCTCCACATAATTAATTGGAATATGGACTCCTGAAGTTAATTTGGTATCTTTGTAACTTACAAAAGTTTAATACAAAAAAACAACTATATGTATCCAGCAGATTTAGTAAAACCTATGCGAGAAGACCTTACCAGCATTGGTTTTGAAGAATTACACAGCGTAGAAGATGTAGAAAACGCCATGAAAAAAGAAGGAACTACCCTGGTAGTTGTAAATTCGGTTTGTGGATGTGCTGCCGCCAATGCAAGACCGGGCGCAAGAATCTCTTTACAAAATGCAAAAAAACCAGATAATTTAGTAACTGTTTTCGCAGGGGTAGACAAAGAAGCTACCGAAAAAGCGCGTAGCTTAATGGTACCTTTTCCTCCATCTTCGCCTTCCATGGCACTTTTTAAAGATGGTGAATTAGTACATATGCTAGAGCGTCACCACATTGAAGGCCGTCCGGCAGAAATGATTGCCGAAAACCTTGTTGGTGCTTACAACGAGTTTTGCTAAGCAGCTATATCTAGTATAAACTATTAAATGACTGGTTGAAAAGTCTTATTGCGTCAAGCTGAACTTGTTTCAGCTTCTAGGTTAATTTGAAACTAGATCCTGAAACAAGTTCAGGATGACGAACAAAATCAATTTTTCAACCAGTCATTTTTTATTTCCCTTTCCCACATTTGTACTTGCAGGTTTAAGGCTTAAATACTTAATTTAGCCGCATAATTTATGTGATGAAAAAAATACTTTCATATCCGCTAACGGCCCTCTATTATCTTTTCTTTTTTATTAATCTACTGGTTTTTCATCCAATTCAATGGCTTTGTCTAAAGCTAGGTGGCTACCAGGCACATAAGAAAAGTGTAGATATCTTTAATTTCTTTTTAATGCGTTGCCTAAATGTATTAGGTACGCGGTTTAGCTTTGATAATCCCTACGATATCCCGATAGAAAAACCCTGTATCTTTATCTCAAACCACCAGGGAATGTACGATATTCCACCCATAATTTGGTATTTAAGAAAACACCATCCAAAATTTGTAAGTAAAAAAGAACTGGGAAAAGGCATCCCCAGTATTTCTTTTAATTTACGCCACGGAGGTTCTGTATTAATTGACAGAAAAAACAAACGGGAGTCGCTTATTAAAATGAGTAAATTTGCTAAATATCTTACTAAAACCAACCGTTCTGCAGTTATCTTTCCCGAAGGCACACGAAGTAGAACAGGAGCCCCTAAAAAGTTTGCGGTAAGTGGTATGCAAATGCTTTTTAAACAAATGCCTGAAGCACTTATTGTTCCCATAACCATCAATAATTCCTGGGAACTCTTTAAACACGGCAATTTCCCAATGGAGCCGGGAGTTCATATAAAATTAAAGGTTCACGAACCTATTCCCGTAGCTTCAGACGATCCGGAAAGCCTGGTTGCTAAAGTAGAAAGAACCATTATTGCCGATATTAAATAAATTTAAAAACCGTCTGTAGGTATATTAAAACGTCATCCTGAAAAGCCGAGCAGGTTCAGCGTGACGAAACTATACTTCCAAAAATATTCTTTGATTTGAATATGAATAAATCTCAGGTTTTAAAAAATACCGAAGACTTCGTAAAAGAAAGCCTTAAAAATGCGGAAGGTGGTCACGATTGGTTTCATATTCAACGGGTTTGGAGAAATGCGAAATTAATTGCGAAAACTGAAACTGCCGATCTTTTTATCGTAGAATTGGGTGCGCTTCTCCACGATATTGCCGATTCTAAATTCCATAATGGCGACGAAACCATAGGGCCTAAAGTGGCTTCAGAATTCCTTAAAAAACAACAGGTTTCTGCTGAAATTATAACACAGGTGGTAAAAATTATCGAAAACGTATCTTTTAAAGGAGGAAATGTTCAGCAGGATTTTAACTCAATTGAATTAAAGATCGTCCAGGACGCCGACCGGCTGGATGCTTTGGGAGCTATTGGTATTGCCAGGACTTTTAATTACGGAGGGTTTAAAGAACGTGCGCTTTATAACCCCGAAATTAAACCCAGGCTCAATATGAGCAAGGAAGAATATAAAGCTTCTAGCGCCCCAACTATTAATCATTTTTATGAAAAGTTGCTTTTACTAAAGGACCGAATGAACACTAAAACCGGAAAGGATATTGCCCAAAAACGTCACGAGTTTATGGAAATGTACCTGGAACAGTTTTATGCCGAGTGGAATGGGGAGCTTTAAAAATCAAGCTTTTTCTTTTTGACAGGCAGGGCAAAAATAGGTGGTTCTCCCGGAAATTTTAATTTGCTCTATTTTACCGTTGTTCCGCGGACAGGCTGCAGCTTTTTTTCGCACCGAAGTCAGATAACTTTCAGGAAGTTTTTTTCCTTCCATCCTGGCCTTTTTCACTACTTCTAAAACCTCAACAATGTTTTTAAAAATTTCGGTTTTCTCTTTTGTTGAAAGTTTATTCACCCTGGTGGCCGGGTGAACCTTAGACTGAAACAGCACCTCATCGGCATATAAATTTCCAATTCCGGCAATGAGTTTTTGATTCATTAGCAAACCTTTTATACTTCCGGTTTTAGCCTTTAAAATCTCTAAAAACATCTCTTTTTTAAGCGCCAAAGCATCAATTCCTAAATTATTCTCTTTTTGAAATTGGGCTAAGCTTTCAGCTAAATAGAGTTTTCCGAACTTCCGGGGGCAGGTAAAGGAAAGCCTGGAATGATCCTGAAAAGTTAGCGTAAGTTGCGCATATTTTGGAATCTCGTTGTGCTGGTAGTATACTAGCTTACCGGTCATCCCAAAATGTACCACCAAACATCCCTGCTTTTCTAAATTGAGGAACAAATATTTTCCCAAACGCTCGCTAGTGGTAAAATGATTGTTTTGAAGCACTTTTTCAAATTCACTTTTATCTGACTGGTATATTTTTTTATCCCCGGTTTCTACTTTTACAATCTTTTTATGCAAAATAGTAGCATCGGCATATTTTTTTTGATAGGCAACTTCAGGTAGTTCCGGCATATTTTCTCTGTTCTCTGTTCTCTGTTCTCTAAAATATTAATGATTTCAGCATAAAGCTTATAAATTCGTCATAAACTTAAAAAAATGAGACTAAATTTAATGCAAATGTAATCTTTGAAAAAAATTGAAAGTAAACTACCTCGGGGCATTACAGCCTTTGGCGGTGCCAATAAATTTATAAGCGAGTTCAGCAACAGGATACTCTTTTAAAAAAGTTTCATTTGACCATCTTTAAATTCTTCATGTAAATCACAGTTTAGCTGCGGTCTCGCTTTTCCTTTTAAATATTTAGCCCTTGCTATTTTAAAGTGCTGCTTTACCTGATCGGCGAACTCACCTTCCCCCTTCATTCTTGTACCAAACCTGCTATCATTTAAGCTTCCGCCGTGCACACTTTCAATTTGGTGTAATACTTTACTGGCCCTATCGGGCATTGTTTTCTTAATCCAGTCAGTAAAAATTGCTCCAATTGAACCGTTTAAACGCACAATAGTGTAGCCCACTCCCAATGCGCCCCTTTCCGAAACCTCTTTAACCAGGGGCATAATTTCGTGAGAATTAATAGAAGGTATTATGGGTGCCATCATAACACTTACCGGAATATGAGCCGTAGAAAGTTTTTCTATGGTTTCCAGGCGTTTCTTTATACTGGCCGTTCGGGGTTCCAAAATACTACGGGTCTTTTCATCAAGCGAAGTAACCGAAAGGTTTACATGTACTAAATTATCTGCCGCCAGTTCTCTAAGAATATCCATATCCCTTTGCACCAGGGCATTTTTGGTGATAATGCCCACAGGATGTTTGTATTTTAGAAAGGTTTCCAATAGTTGCCTGGTAATTTCCAGTTTCTTCTCTGTAGGCTGGTAACAATCGGTATTTCCTGAAAGTACAATAGGTTTGGCTTCCCATTTTTTACTGCTAAGCTTTTTCTCCAGCAGTGTTACCGCATTTCTTTTTACCAGGATCTTTTGCTCAAAATCAAGTCCGGCCCCATAGCCCCAATATTCATGGGAGTTCCTGGCATAGCAATAAATACATCCATGTTCGCAACCCTGATACGGATTTAAGGAGAAGCCCATACCAACATCGGGGCTGGTCACTTTATTTACAATGCTTTTAGGGAAGGTATCTATTAAAAGCGTTTTAGAATTCTGAACTTCATCGCCTTCAACTGCACAGTAATTTAAAAAATCATCTCTAAACTCGTGTTCAAGAGCATTAAAACGATTGTGCACATTTTTTTGGGCACCCCGCCCTTTTATATAGTTTTCAATTTTGGACATAAAAAAACTTTGAGGTAGCAATACACCTCAAAGTTAATTTAAATATTGGAATAATTCCTTTTTTTAGGACTTTATCCTATTATTTCATTGCTTTTTGTAAGGCCGGCATTCCACCCACCACCGGAATCTCTATATGGGTTTCATCGAGATCTACAGTAAGTTGGGTGCCTGGTTCTGGTAACAACGTAAATTTATTGTCGCTGGAAAAAATCATCAACCCTATTTGTTGCCCGGCAGGAATTACCTGATCATCGGGATTAAGGTCGAAGGACAATTCATAAAACCTACCCGGTTCTAAAGCTTCACTTTCGGTTAGCGATTTATAATTTTGCGGATCTGCCCAACCCCTGGTGATAATATTATCGGTTATTTTGGTATTCTCACCTGAATTCCAGGGCAGCGAAACCATCCATACCGAAAGATTTGCTGCCGGCTTACTACTAGCCAACTTAATCTTTATAGTGGACAAGCCCGAAAGATGCACATCTTCATTTAAAATAGGTGTGGTAAATAATAAACGATGTTTAGAGCTTTTAAGCTTTGCCAGAGAATCTGCAGAGAAATTATGATTATCAATTAAGGTTTGTTTTCCCTGATTTTTTATTTTTTTAGTGCTAAGCGCTCCCTTTTTTAATCCGTTGTTCTGTAAATACAATCTAACTTTTTCAGCATCCGGATTTGGATAATTTGCATAAGCCGTTGGTTTTTTGGGATGGTCATCTTCCCGAACAATATAAGCTTTAGGGCCTTTTTCTATATCATTATCTACTCCAAACAAGTATTTGGTAAACCACTTATTCATCATGGAAATTGGTGGTGGACCACCGTGCCCATATTGATGGTAATAGATTTTAACCGGCAGGCCTTTTTCTTCTGCAGCTTTATAAATACGGTAACTATGCTCTGGCATTACATTCCAATCGTTAAAACCGTGTGCCATAAATAATGCGGCCTTCATAGGTTCCATTTCATTTAAATAGTCACGACCCGCCCAAAACTCGTTATAGTCTCCGGTTATACGGTCAATCCCATTTTTAATTTCGGTATCGCGATAAACAGAATCGGCATAAGCGCGTTTTGATTCATCACCACTATGAATAAAATTATACAGCACATCTACATCTTCGCCCAGATAACCACCCGGCGAACGCACCAACCCATTGGAACGATAATAATGGTAATAAGAAGTATTTGGTGCGATGGGAATAATAGCTTCCAAACCTTCTACCCCTGTTGTGGCAGCTGCCAGAGGAATTGTTCCGTTATAGGAAGTCCCTGTCATCCCCACCTTTCCGGTGGTCCAGTAAGCTTCAACTTCTTCGTCTCCATAAGGAGTCTTATATCCTTTCGCCCGCCCGTTAAGCCAATCTATTACCGCTTTTGGCGCGAGAGATTCGTTATCTCCCCCTACGGTTGGAGAGCCTTGCGAAAGCCCTGTTCCCGGCGATGAAGAATGTACTACGATGTATCCACGCGGCACCCAGGTATTTATTTGTGAATTGGAAATGATTGGGCGCTCCCCAATTCTGGTTACAGATGGATTAACAATATCTTTCCCCTTTTCCCCAAGCTCGTGATAAACATCATAAAAAGCACCTTCTACATCGGGTGCCACGCCTGCAAAATAGGGACTGGACTCATAAACTACAGGAAGCTTTAAACCTTCGGTCTCGGTTTGTTTTGGCCTGGTTACCGCTACATGCATCCTGTCTGGCAATTCATCACCATCAGTATCAAAATTGGTTTCTACCCATAGATCTTCGCGAATCCAATCTTCGGGGATATTAAATTCAGGAACAACTTGTGCTTCCCCATTTTCAAAAAAAGGTTTCGCTTGTTCCTGGGCACTTAAGCTAAAAGTACTAAGGAATAGTATTAATAAGAGTTTTTTCATATAAGAATTTTTAAGAGCAAATTTTGGTCTGTATTATTTATTTCCCCGGAAAATCGGCTTTGCGTTTATTTAAAAAGGCTGAAGTCCCTTCTTTAAAATCTTCGGTTGCGAAAGAACTTCCAAATTCGCTAATTTCAACTTCAAAACCGTTTACGCCATCTTCGTAATTTGCATTAACCGCTCTAATAGCTGCACTCATAGCTACCAGGGAATTCCTCATAATCTTTTGAGCAATTTTTTCGGTAAACTCTATAAGTTCATCCGGCTCGCAAACGTGATTCACAAGATTATATTGAAGCGCCTGTTTAGCATCTATCATTCCGGCAGTCATAATCATTTCCATAGCGCGCCCTTTGCCCACAAGTTGCGGAAGTCGTTGCGTACCACCATAGCCGGGAATTAAACCCAGGGAAGTTTCGGGTAAGCCCATTTTTGCGTTATCGCTGGCCACTCTAAAATGTGCTGCCATGGCCAATTCGAGTCCGCCGCCAAGGGCAAAACCATTTACCGCTGCAATCACCGGTTTCGGGAAATTTGCCACAAAGTCGAATAAATTGGCCTGTCCTTTAGCGGCGAGCTCCCGACCTTCTTCTGCAGAAAAATCGGCAAATTCACTAATATCGGCACCCGCTACAAAGGCCTTTTCACCGCTTCCGGTTAAAATAACCACTTTTACTTCTTCATCTTCCCTCGCATCAGTAAAAGCCTCATGAAGTTCCTGAATAGTATCCCTGTTTAATGCGTTTAATTTTTTTGGACGATTAATAATGATGTGTAAAATTCCCTCATTATTTTCGGTTACAATATTTTCGAATTCCATATCTAAGATTTTTATTCGGTTTTTATTTATTTTGGAAATCGCACCTTAAATGTAGTGCCTTTTCCCTGTTTAGAAGTAAAGGTAATATTTCCGTTATAGGTTTCCACAATATTCTTTACCATAGCTAACCCAAGTCCCATCCCGCTATTTTTGGTTGTAAATTTAGGTTCAAATACCTTTTCTATATTTTCTTCGGAAATTCCTGCACCATTATCTGAAATAATCACACAAACATTTTCCTCTTCTTCATGAATACTCACCATAATTCGCGGATTTTCTTGGCCCTGCATAGCCTGTATGGCATTTTTCACCAAGTTGGTTATAACCCTAATAAGTTGTGTTCGGTCAAATTTGGCAAGGATTTCTTCTTTTTCACTGGTAAATTGAATATAATTTTCATTGAAAATATCCAGTGCGAGCTTTACTATTTTTGGCACGTTTAGCATCTCATTTTGCTGCGCTGGCATTTTGGCGAAATTTGAAAACGCCTCTGCAATAGAGCTCATTGTATCTATCTGGTTGATGAGGGTAGTAGAATATTCGGCTACTTTTGCTTCAATTTCAGGATCATGTTTATTAAAATTACGCTCAAAACTTTGAACGCTTAAACGCATTGGAGTTAACGGATTTTTAATTTCGTGAGCTACCTGTTTGGCCATTTCGCGCCAAGCCTGCTCCCGTTCACTGGCAGCCAGTTTTACAGCACTTTCTTCCAGCTCATCTATCATACTATTATAAGCCGCCACAAGGGTATAAATCTCTTCGGAAGCATTGTTAATATCTATTTTCTGGTTGCGTTTATCCAGCCTGGTTTCTGTAATTTTATCTGAAATAATTTTTAGGGATTTAGTGATATATTTTGAAAGGAAATAAGACAAAATAATTGCCAGCACCAACATAAATAAATACACTTCTCCCATTCGTAGAAGGAAATTATTTAAATCGCGGTTTAAAACCGTATCATCCTGCACATAGGGAAGATAGAGGATAGCCAGGGGTTTAAATTTTCCATCTAAAATATAAGAATAAGAAGACTGAAATTTTTGATCGTTAATTTCATTTTTTTCAATATACCTTTTGCTTTCCGATAGTTCTAATTTTCGTAAAATATGCGCATCTAGCTGATTATCGGTAGTATCTCTGAAAAAGGATTGATCAGATTTTATTAAGAGTTCCCCCTGAAGATCATAAATGTTGATTTGCATTTCATGAACCTGGGCCATTTCATGAATCTTATTGCGCTCCCTAAAAATGATGTCTATATTCTCGGTATTTACCAGAAAAGTAGTACTGGCCAGAATAAATTTAATATTTTCCTTAATAGCCTGTTCTTTTCTTTCCAGGCGCTCACGGTGATAATTCTCGGCTTCGTGCTTATATTGATATACCGTAATACCCACAATTAAAATAGAAGCTCCCAACACCAATAGGATCATGGAGATAAAAATGCGGGTACTTAAAGAAAGTTTTGAAAGCTTCATAATTAATAATTAGCTCAATGTAAGCAATTATCGCACCAATTAAGCATCAGGATTTTTAGCTCTAATGCGCTTATAAATTTTAACGCCCAACATTAACATTGCGGCCAATAGGAAAATACCCAAAACTCCGTAAATCCAGTTTAAAGCATCTCTTACAATCACTAAAAATATAACCGAAAAGAGGATTAAAGTAGATACTTCGTTCCAAAGCCTCATTTGGTTTGAGCTCCATTTCACCACATCATTTTGGAGTTCTTTAAAAATGAGATGTGTTTTAAAATGATAGGCATACAACAAGACTACAAAACCTAATTTTACCAACATCCAATCTTGTGAAAGCCATCCTGGAGAAAGGTGAAGGAGTAAAAAAGCGAACAAACTGGCTAAAATAGCCGAAGGCCAGGTGATAATAAACCAGAGTCTTTTTGTCATTAACTTTAGCTGGGAAGCCAAAATACTCTTTTCCGGTTCCGGTTTTTGGGTTGCTTCAATATGATAAATAAACAAGCGCGGAATATAAAAAAGCCCGGCGAACCAGGTGATCACAAAGATAAGATGTAAAGCTTTTATGTATTGGTAATATTCTATCACTAATTATGGTTTTTTGGTTGGGTTTTGATGAGTGTTGAAAACACCAAGAACTGTAATTTTAAGATCTTCAACCTTATAGATGATTAAATAAGGAAAGATTGTTAGTCTTGCTTCCCTGTTATTACCATCAAATTTTCTGAATGAATATGGGTTTTCAGTGATATACACTATAGTACTTCGAAAATCATTTAGAAATCTTATTCCTAATTCAGATAATTGGTTGTTATACCAATCTATAGCTTCCTGAACATCCAAACGGGCCTTTACGCTTATTTTAAGCTTAAACCCCATATTTTTCAAAAATTTTTTTATTGAAGGTTTCCAGTGATTCGGTTTCCAAATTCCCTTCCAAATAAGCCTTGTTCCGCTCATCTATTTCCTTCAATTGTTCCTTTGAAAGTTGGCTACTTCGGCTTTCTACTTCATAGTTTTCTCCTGGTTCACTGGCCCCGGGTTTTACATTTTTCAACAAAGCTACCATCTTCAAAAGCAAATCTTCATCATCACAAGCAATGATTTTTTGAATCAGTTCTATTTTCAAAGCATTCTTATCCATGGTTTTTCGGCCTTTCCAACAAAGATAGGGATTTATGAATTTTTCTATGGAAAAATTATCGGGAGGTTGCGGGCCTTAGTTTTAGCCTTATTTCCCTATTCAAGAAATAAGCTGTGAGTAGCGTTGAAAGTAAATCGGCAATAGGAAAAGAGATCCAAACTCCAATTTCACCGAAATATTCAGGTAAAATAAGTATTAACGGGATAAAAAAGAAACCCTGACGCGAAAGGGTAAGCAATAAAGCAGGAATGGCCTTTCCAACCGCCTGGTAATATGCAGCCCCAATTAATTGAATAGCTACAATAGGTGTTGCAGCAAAAACCCAGCGCATGGCATTTGGGGTTGCAGCAATAATCGTTGGGTTTTGAGTAAAGATTCCAACAATTTCTTCAGCAAATAACATAATACCGCCAAAGACCAACAATCCCAGGCCACAGGCATATAAAATTGCAGTATTAATACTTTTCTTTACCCGGTGGTATTTTTGAGCGCCATAATTAAAACCGGCAATGGGCAAAAAACCCTGTGTAACCCCCAAAACGGGAAAAAGGGCAAACATGAGCATTCTTCCAATAATAGCATAAATCGCTACTGAATCTTCCCCACCAAGATCAAACAAAATATTATTCATCAGTAAATAAATAATACTAACTACAGCCTGCCGTGCTAAGGTGACAAATCCCAGCGAGCCTATTTCAGAAATTATAGTTTTATGAAGTTGAAAATCTGGTAATCTAATTTTAAGCTCGGAATTTTTAGAAATAAAAAACCAGAAGACATAGGCAAAGCAAAAAAAGTAAGAAGCGGTAGAAGCCCAGGCTGCGCCCCACATTCCAAGCCCCATTTGATTGATAAGGATATAATCTAAGAGCAAATTCCCTACAGAGGGAATAATCATGGCAATCATCGCAAATTTAGGCTTACCTTCTGCCCTAATCACGGTATTTCCCATCATGCAAAGTGCTAAAAACGGTACGCCGTAAAGCACGATGGTATAATAAATTTTTGCCGGCTCAAAAATATCACCTTTTCCACCAAAAGCCGGAATAAGGGAATCTACAAAAACAAGCCCTATAATTACAAGACTAATGGTAAGAAGTAAGGTAAGGCTAATTTGATTCCCAAGAGTTTTTACGGCCTTTTTATGATTATTGGCACCAAGGGCCCGACTAATTATGGATGATCCCCCAATACCAATGGCCATACCCAGGGCGGCAATAAAAAAAGAAACCGGAAGAACTACGTTTATTGCTGCAATAGCCGTAGAACCAATCCAGTTTCCTACAAATATAGTATCGATTAAAATATTTAGCGACATCACCAGAATTCCTATAGAAGCCGGTGCCGCTTGTTGCACGAGTAATTTAGCTATTGGTTTCTCTCCAAGATTTGTGGAATTTACCGAAGCCATTATGCATTAACCGGCTTTTGATGCGCCCATTCATCTACCCAACGGGAAAGCACCTTAACCCAATCGTCTCTATCGTTTAAACAGGGAACCACAGTAAATTCTTCACCGCCCACTTCGTGAAATATCTCCTCGCCTTCCATGGCTATTTCTTCCAGGGTTTCTAAACAATCTGAAACGAAAGCCGGAGTAACAATAGCCAGTTTTTTCATTCCCTGTTTTCCAAAACGCTCTATGGTTCTATCGGTATAAGGTTGTAACCATGGATCGAAACCTAAACGGGATTGAAAAGAAACGCTATAAGAGTTTTCTTTTAATTCTAAATATTCGGCAACCAGCCTGGTGGTTTCAAAACACTGGTGGCGATAACAAAATTGATGCGCTGCCGAAGCCGTTTGGCAACAACTGCCATCGATCTTACAATGCGATTTGGTAACGTCACTTTTTCTAATATGCCGCTCTGGCACCCCATGATAAGAAAACAATAAATGCTGGAAATCTTTTCCTTTAAGATTTTCGGCAATACTTTCGGCCAACACCCTAATATAATCGGAGTGATTATAAAATGGTGGCATGGTGGTAAATTGCATTTCCGGGAAATGTTCTTTTCTAAGCTCTTCGGCCAAAACAAGAATAGTTTCTGTAGTAGCCATTGCAAATTGCGGATATAATGGAAATAGCAACACCTCATCTACCCCTTTATCGTGCAATTCCTGAAGCCCGGATTTTATACTTGGTTCTCCATAACGCATGGCTAAAGCAATTGGCACCGAGGTGTTTTTATCTATCTTCTCCTGAAGCCGTTCAGACAATACAATGAGTGGAGAGCCTTCTTCCCACCATATTTTTTGATAGGCTGCAGCCGATTTTTTAGGCCTTGTATTTAACACAATACCCCTTACCAGAAGGGTACGAGCCCAATATGGCACATCTATAACCCGCTCATCCATTAAAAATTCGTCCAGGTATTCTTTTACGTCTTTAGGGTCGGTGCTTTTTGGAGACCCCAGGTTAACCAATAGTACGCCTTTACTCATAATTTTTCTTTTTCAACCTCAAAAATAAGCTTATTAAAAATGCAATAAAACTTTATTGTATTACACTTTCTTATGACTTTATAGAGATTTTATTTTTTTACTTCGTTTAATATGTACAAAATACTTTGTAAAATATGCTCCTTAAAGTCTGGTTCACTATAAGATTGAATAGTATGCCCCAAACCTGTATAAATTGAAATTCCACCGTAGCCGGTTTTTCTCATCCAGGCAATGGGATGTTCATCACCGTTAGTACCACCTTCATACGAATTCTCATCAAGATAGAGCAAAACCTGCATTTCGGGGTTTAAATTTTTATAATTATACCATTCATCTGTTCTGGTCCAAATCTTTGGCAGATGCGAAACCGTTGGGTGCTTGGGCATATTTACATAAATATCTGCTTCCTGTACCTTAGGGTGGCCGGCAAAATATCCACCTACTAACTTACCAAACCAGGGCCATTCAAACTCGGTATCTGCCGCGGCGTGAATTCCGAAGAAATTCCCCCCTTTCTTTATATATTTTTCAAAAGCATCCTGCTCACTTTTGTTTAAAACATTTCCCGTGGTATTAAGAAAAATCACAAGATTAAATCCAGCAAGATTTTTCCCGTTAAAATCACTGCCATCTTTAGTGGTAGTTACTTTAAAACTGTGATTTGATGCAAGCTGCTTAAGTAAGTCTAAACCCGCAGGAATAGATTTGTGCCAAAAACCTTCGGTTTTATAGAAAACCATTACCTGCTTTTGCACCTTACTGTCTTTATTCCCGGCATCTTGTGCAAAACAGTTATGTTGATTAAAAAGAGAAAGCCCTAAAAAAACAAGCACTCCTAATCTATACATATTTACAGGTTTGGGGTTAGTGACATGATATATTTTTTTGGTGTTGTACCGAATTTCTTTTTAAACGCGGCAATAAAATGACTGGAAGTACTATAGCCTACCTTTAAACCCACTTCGTTTACATTATAATCGCCACTATCCAAAAGCTTTCTTGCAAATTCCATTTTATAATCAAATAGAAAACTGTAAACAGAATCACCGTAAATTTGTTTGAAACCTTCTTTTAATTTTTTAAGGCTTAATCCAATTTCATCAGATAATTCCTGTAATGAAGGCGGTTCGGCCATTCGGGAAATCACAATATCTTTGGCTTTTCTTATTTTTATAATATTCTCTTCGTCAATTAAAAAAGGGCATTGCTCTACATCGGGATCTTCTGTTCGATTAAAGTATAAACTCAACAATTCATAGGCCTTAGCCTTAAAGTAAAGGTTTTTTATACTGCGGGTAAGATTGAAATTCATCACCTGGTTAAGCACTATGGCCATAGAGGGCGAAATAGGAGCGTCTTTATAATACTTTTTATCTTTATTTTCTGCACTTAAAAAAGTAATATAGCCCGCTTCCTGAGAAAAAAGTGAATGAAATTTTTTAATAGAAATCACTAGCGAAATTAACCAGGAATTTGGTTCTAAAACCAGGTTAAGCGGAAGATCCTGCTGCGGATTATATAATAACAATGAACTTTCTTCGTTAAGCGGGAGCTCGTAATTGCCCTTATTAAACTGAAACTTACAATTCCCTTTCAAATTAAAATGGAACTGAATAAAACTACTATCAATATTCCTTATGATTTTTTGGCTATCAGAAGTATCATTTTGAAACTTTAAAAGATAAAAACCCTCTTCAATCTTCAAACCCTCTGTAAATCTTTCAGCGTTATTTTTATCTTCTAAAACCATATTTTGAATTTTAATACTATTTAGAACAGTTCTAAACTGCACTGTCCAAATGGACTATTATTGCTACAAATGTAAGCAAATACCATATTTTAAGGAGTTAAAAAAACCAAAATAACTGAAAGCGATACAAAAAGTACTTTGAGCGTTACTTTTTGATTTATCATTAGCTTAATTTTGCAACCGAATACCCCATACAGGTACATGAAAGATTATCATATAGCAAGCGGAAAACATTTTTATACAATTGGTCTTAGTTACAAAAAGGCCGATGCAGAAATAAGAGGACATTTTAGTTTAGATGAAGAAGCAAAAAAACGTTTGTTACTTCAGGCTAATGCTGAAGGTATTGAGGCCATTCTGGCAACTTCTACCTGCAACCGAACTGAAATCTATGGATTTGCCGAACATCCTTTTCAACTTATAAAGCTACTCTGTGAGCACACTCATGGCACGGTAGAAGAGTTTGAAAAAGTAGCATATGTTCATAAAAACAAACAGGCCATTTCCCATATGTTTAGGGTGGGAACCGGTCTGGATAGTCAAATCCTGGGGGATTTTGAAATTATTAGTCAGTTAAAACTGGCCTTTACCCGTTCCAAAAAACTTGGTTTGGTGAATGCCTTTTTAGAAAGACTGGTTAATGCCGTAATACAGGCGAGCAAGCGTATTAAAAACGAAACTCAAATTTCAACGGGGGCTACCTCAGTATCTTTTGCCTCGGTACAATACATTTTGAAAAATGTACCTAATGTAACCGACAAAAACATCTTGCTTTTCGGCACCGGAAAAATAGGACGAAACACCTGCGAAAACCTAATTAAACATACCCATAACGAACATATAACCCTAATTAACCGCACCAAGGATAAAGCGGAAAAAATTGCCGGGAAATTTAATCTTATCGTTAAAGATTATGCCGATTTACAGGCAGAAATAAGAAATACAGATATTCTTATTGTTGCCACCGGGGCGCAAAACCCTACTATCTCTAAAGAACTAATCTATTCTAATAAAGATTTATTGGTTTTAGACCTTTCTATTCCAAAGAACGTTTCAGAAGATGTAGCACATTTGCTTAACGTAAAACTGGTGCACCTGGATGAACTTTCAAAAATTACAGATGAAAATTTAGAGCGTAGAAAGCGTTTTATTCCAGAAGCCGAAGTTATTATCAAAGAAGTAGAGACAGACTTCAATAAATGGCTTGAAACAAGAAAATTTGCTCCTACAATAAAAGCTTTGAAGAAAAAGCTTAGAAGTATGAAAGATGCCGAGCTCGATTTTCAGCGTAAAAAAATATCAGATTTTAACGATGAACAAGCTGAAATAGTTAGCGACAGGATTATTCAAAAAATAATGAAGCATTTTGCCAATCATTTAAAAGAAGATTCGGAAACTACCAACGAAAGCCTGGAATTAATCCAGAAAGTATTTCAGCTAGAAGAACAGGCGCAATGAATAAAGTAATTCGTATTGGCACCAGGGATAGCGAACTCGCTCTCTGGCAGGCAAAGACTGTGCAGAATGCATTAGAAAAAGCAGGCCACAAAACTCAACTTTTGCCCGTTAAATCTACGGGAGATCTTAATTTGAATCAACCACTTTACGAAATGGGCATTACCGGGATTTTCACCAAAACCCTGGATGTGGCCATGATAAATGGTGATATTGATATTGCTGTGCACTCTATGAAAGATGTGCCCACAGCACTTCCAAAAGGAATCGTGGAGGCTGCGGTCTTAAAACGTGCCAACACTAAAGATATTCTTGTTCACAAAGGTCTTGATTTCCTTGAAAAAGAAGGAACTATTGCTACAGGCAGTTTAAGAAGAAAAGCTCAATGGTTAAATAAATACCCGGCACATCGGGTAGTAGACTTACGCGGCAATGTAAACACCAGGATGAAGAAATTAGAGGATAATGCCTGGAATGGGGCAATTTTCGCTGCTGCCGGCCTGGAACGTATCGCTTTAAAACCAGAAAACTTTATAGATCTAAATTGGATGATTCCGGCCCCGGCACAGGGTGCCATGCTGGTAGTTGCCATTGAGCAAGATGACTTTACACGAAAAGCCCTTGCTTTATTAAACCATAAAGAATCTGAAATATGCGTACATGTTGAACGCGAATTTCTAAAGGTTCTCGAAGGCGGTTGTACCGCTCCAATTGGTGCATTAGCTACCATTGAAAAAGACCTGATTTATTTTAAAGCTGCTCTTTTTAGTCTGGACGGAAAACAAAAAATTGGGATAGAAAAAACGGTTGCTTTAAACGAATTTAAAAATTTAGGAAAGCGTTGTGCTGAAGAAGTTCTAAATAATGGCGGCTCGAAACTAATGCAGCAAATAAAAGCCGAAATAAATAGTCAGGACTGATTTTTATTTAAACAATTTGGAATGAAAAGCATTCTCTCCACAAAAAAACTCAGTAATTCCCAGAAACAGTTGTTTCTAAATTCGGGATTAAGCCTGGTAGAATATGATGCGATTTTTATAAGTCCTACCAATGCTCAACTTCCATCAAAAGAAATTGAAAACGTAATTTTTACCAGTAAAAACTCGGTAAACGCTGTATTGGGAAAAAGAAGGTTTAAAAACTGCTTTTGTGTTGGGGAAAAAACCGCCGAACTTTTAAGCGATAATGGTTTTCACATACAGGAAGTTGCAGATTATGGTAAAGATTTAGCCAATATTATTGCCAAAAAATATGCTTCAGAAACTTTTACATTTTTTTGCGGCAATAAAAGGATGGACGAAATTCCCGGAAGGCTACAACAAGAAAATATTAAGTTTCAGGAAATTCAAGTCTATAATACAAGCCTAAATCCACAGGCATTTTCCCAAAATTTTGATGGAATTCTATTCTTTAGTCCAAGTGCCGTACAAAGTTTTACCGAAAAAAATACACTTTCAGGCATCACCGCATTTTGTATAGGAAATACTACTGCTTTAGAAGCCAAAAAACATACAAACAACATAATAATTGCTACCAAACCAAGCATTGAAAATGTGATTGTACAGGTAGTAAAATATTTTAAAAAATGATAAAAAACGATCTATTTCTAAAGGCTTTAAAAGGTGAAACAGTAGAGCGACCACCGGTTTGGATGATGCGACAGGCAGGCCGTTACCTTCCAGATTTTATGAAGCTTAAAGAAAAGTACGACTTCTTTACTCGTTGCAGGACTCCAGAATTGGCTACCGAAATTACGGTTATGCCAATACACCAGGTAGGTACCGATGCGGCTATTTTATTTAGCGATATTTTGGTGGTTCCACAGGCCATGAACATAGAGGTAGAAATGAAACCGGGCGTTGGCCCATGGTTACCCAATCCTATTCGCACAACAAAAGCCGTAGAAGAGGTGATTGTTCCCAATATAGAAGAGACTTTGGGTTACGTGATGGATGCTATTAAAATGACCAAACAGGAACTGAATAATGAAGTTCCGCTTATTGGTTTTGCAGGTTCCCCATGGACAATTTTATGTTATGCTGTACAGGGCCAGGGTTCTAAAAACTTTGATAAAGCCAAGAAGTTTTGTTTTACCAACCCAATAGCAGCCCACCAATTGTTGCAAAAAATAACCGATACAACGATCGCTTACCTCAAAGCCAAGGTTGAAGCCGGCGTAGATGCCGTACAAATTTTTGATTCCTGGGGCGGTATGTTGAGCCCTGTAGATTACCAGGAATTCTCCTGGAAATACATCCAGCAAATAATTGATGCCTTAAAAGATGATATTCCGGTAATAGCATTTGGAAAAGGCTGCTGGTTTGCCCTTAATGAAATGGCAAATTCGGGAGCTTCAGCTTTAGGTGTAGACTGGACGATTAGCGCCAGAAATGCCCGGTATTTAAGCGGAGGCAAAATTACCTTACAGGGTAATTTTGACCCTTCAAGGTTGTATTCCCCACCGGCAGAGATCAAAAAAATGGTAACCCAAATGATTAATGAATTTGGAAAAGATAGGTATATCGTAAACCTGGGGCACGGTATTTTGCCCGATATACCGGTAGAGAACGCAAAAGCCTTTGTAGAAGCGGTAAAAGAATATAAAGCCGGGTAGTGGCAGTCTGGGCGCGGATTAAAAATATGAACTTTAAAGAACTGTTTGCAGTCTTTAAAGTTTTTATAAGTAAACCTCGCTATATATTACCCACCTATCGGGCTACTATTGAAACCTTAAAAATTTGTGATGAACTTTATCAAAAAGAGCATCATAAAAATGGTAAAGAAAATGCCTTTAGACACGCGCTGTGGAATTATTTGATTTGCCGGGAATGTTTTAGAATTTCCCAATCGGTAGAAGCTGCCAGAATTTGGAGTGATCAATTTACGGGTTTGCACGAAAAGCTTTCTCCAAATCAAAAGCTTGCCAAAGCAATGGATTTACATAATAACAGGTTTGGGCAGGCTATATTTCAGGGAACTAATTTATCATCTAAAGCAGTTATCACACTGCTTCAGGAAAAGATGAAAAGCGCCCGTAAAGTATCTGAAACTAAAGAAATAGCGAAAACAAAAAACAACCTGGTTTATATTGAAGATTGAAAAATGAGAGCGGAATTTTATAATTACATTGAAAAATTACAGGATAAAATCTGTAGTAAATTAGAAGAAATAGACGGTAAAGCCAGGTTTCACCAGGATCTTTGGGAACGAGAAGAAGGTGGTGGCGGTAGAACCCGGGTTATAGAAAATGGCGCTGTTTTTGAAAAAGGCGGTGTAAATATTTCGGCGGTACATGGACCTTTGGCCCCGGCTATGCAACAATATTTTAAAGTGGGAGATGTAGATTTTTTTGCTTGTGGCCTTAGCCTGGTAATACATCCAAAAAACCCGATGGTACCTACCGTTCATGCCAATTGGCGTTATTTTGAAATGTATGATAAAGATGGAAAGGTTTTAGACCAGTGGTTTGGTGGCGGGCAAGACCTTACACCCTATTACCTGTTTGAAGAAGATGCCGTGCATTTTCATAAGGTTTCAAAAGAAGCTTGCGACAAACACTCCCCCGAATTCTATCCAGAATACAAGAAAAAATGCGACGAATATTTCTGGAATTCCCATAGAAATGAAGCCCGGGGAATTGGAGGACTATTTTTTGATTATTTAAAAGCTTCAGAAGAAAAAACTATTAAAGACTGGTATGATTTTGTAACCGAAGTAGGCAATAGTTTCCTTGCAGCCTATGTTCCAATTGTAGAGAAACGCAAAAACCTATCCTATAATGAGGCAAACCGCAACTGGCAGGAAATAAGACGCGGACGCTACGTAGAATTTAATTTAGTACACGATAAAGGCACCCTGTTCGGATTAAAAACCAACGGAAGAATTGAAAGTATTTTAATGAGCCTCCCCCCGCACGTACAATGGGCTTACAACCACCATCCCAAACCAGGCAGCGAGGAAGAAAAATTAATAAAAGTTTTGGAAAAACCACGAAATTGGGTTTAATAGCTATCAGCCTTTAGCTTTTAGCATTAAGAAGGGAAATATGAGAAACTATAAAAATTATTCAATTTGGGAAAAAGCTCATAAACTCACGCTTGATGTTTATCAAATACTAGCCAATTATCCTCAAGAAGAGCTTTATAGTTTGGTTAGCCAAATGAAACGTTCTTCCAGTTCTACTCCCACAAATATTGCTGAAGGTTGTGGAAGGAAAAGCGACAAAGATTTTGCAAGATTTCTCTACATTGCATTTGGTTCAGTCAATGAATTAGAATACCAAATTCTATTAAGTGTTGATCTTAATTTTATAACAGAGGCGCAAAGCAAGCCAATAATTTTTCAAGTAGAGGAAATTAAAAAAATGCTGAACTCTTTAATTCAAAAATTAAATTAAACGCCAACAGCTAATTGCTTATAGCTATTGGCTTAAAGCCAAAAAAAATGTATCCACTAAGAAGAAATAGAAGATTAAGGACTAATGAGGCTATTCGTAGTCTTGTAAGAGAAACCGCGATTAGTCCAAACGATTTTATCGCACCGCTTTTTGTGGTGGAAGGAAAAAACAAAAAGGAAGAGATCGCTTCTATGCCCAATTACTTTAGGTTTAGTCTTGATTTGCTAGAGAAAGAGGTAAAAGAGCTATGGGCATTAGGAATTAAATCGGTTTTGCTTTTTGTAAAAGTCCCGGAAAATTTAAAAGATAACACAGGGAAGGAAGCTTTAAACGCAGACGGACTTATGCAACGAGCCATAAAAACCGTAAAAAATACAGTCCCTGAGATGTTGGTTATGACCGATGTTGCTTTGGACCCATATTCTGTTTATGGACACGACGGAGTAGTTACCGATGGGAAAATTAGTAATGACGACACCACCGCCATCTTGGCTGAAATGGGACTTTCTCATGCCAAAGCCGGTGCCGATATCCTCGCTCCAAGCGATATGATGGACGGTCGCATTTTAGAAATGCGAAATTTATTGGAAGATCAGGGGTTTTATGACACCGGAATTATGAGTTACAGTGCCAAATATGCATCGGCTTTTTACGGGCCGTTTAGGGATGCTCTGGATTCTGCACCGGTTGATGCCGAGAATATTCCAAAAGACAAAAAAAGCTATCAAATGGATCCTGCCAACCGTGAGGAAGCAGTTAAAGAAACCCTTATGGATATTGAGGAAGGTGCAGATATTGTGATGGTAAAACCCGGCTTATGTTATTTAGATATTGTTCGAGACATTAGGAATGTAGTAGATATTCCGGTAGCTGTTTACCAGGTAAGTGGGGAATATGCAATGATAAAAGCTGCGGCCGAAAAAGGTTGGCTAGACCATGATGCCGTAGTATTAGAACAATTAACCGCTATAAAACGTGCCGGGGCATCAATGATTGCCAGTTATTTTGTCAGGGATGCAGTAAAGCTTATTTCCTAAAATTTATAACTAAATTTTAGCAATTAACAAACCGGTTTTTATATACTTTTGCTAGATGAAACACCAGAAAAATTTTAGAACTTTATATGCGCTATTAGCCATATTATTTATGTCCTTTTCAGGGCAGGGTTTTGCTTTTTCTGGTTTTTCTGATGAGAATCTCGATTCCAGAAATTACGATTATCTACAAGCTGAACAGAACAAACAAGCTGTTCTATTTGCCGAAAACCTTAGTTCTGAACACAGCACTTCAGAGGAAAATAGTATAAATTTTTCAGGAAGTTTTGTTTCTACTTTAACTTCAAAAGAAATACTGCCACCTCACATTGGGAAATTAACATTTTTCAATCATTTAGATCAAAGGCAGTTAATTCTACAATATATTTATCCTTTCCATTTTTTCTGGTGATTTTACAGGTTTCCGAAAAATTCAAGCTTTTTCGTAAATCATACCTGGCTCTATAACAGAGCAAACACATAAAAAATCACCTAAATTTTACAAAAATGGATACCGTATCTACACTAATTGGCCTTGGCCTTTTAGCATTATTTATGCTGCCGGTGCTATACCTTATTTGGCAACAAAACAACAAAGAAAAAAACAGGCTTAAAAACCTTAAAAATATAAGTGCTCAAAACAACTTGAACGCAGACACTTTTGAGGTTTCGGCCAATCTATTACTTGGCTTAGATACCAAAGCAAATAAATTGCTTATTGTAGAGCCTGCCAATAATATGCAACACAAAATTTTAGACCTTACTAAAGTAAAAAGTAGCACAGTAAACTCTTGCACTTTTCCTGAAAACAACAAACTAATTAAAAGCGTTAGTTTAGATCTTTCAGAAAACAAAAAACATCCAAAACTCACCAAAATTATCTTTTATGATGAAGATGATAGTGAAAATGAGCGCAACAATGCATCAGAAAGTTTGGTTATTGCAAGGAAGTGGCAGCGTATAATTAATGAAAAACTTTCGGCTTAAAACCTCCTAAACAACTCTTATTACGCCCCAATTTCTATCTATTGGGGCGGTTTTTGATGTTTTATCATTTCTTTGTACCTGTTTGCAGGAATTATCTTTAAATTAGTATTTCAAACAAGCCTTAAAACTAATATGGGATTACTAATTTTATTTGCTGTTCTTTCCATCTTCTTTTCCTTTATGTGTTCTATCCTGGAAGCAGCTTTATTGAGTGTAACCCCTTCTTATATAAAAATTAAAAATAAAGAAGGAAAAGCATACGCTACAACTCTGGCAAATTTTAAGCAGGATATAGACAAGCCTTTAATTGCCATATTAACCGTTAATACTATTGCCCATACTGTTGGTGCTATTTTGGTGGGGGTACAGGCAGAAAAAATTTATGGCGATGGTGGCAATGCAGTGGGAATAGTATCTGCAATTATGACCATGGCTATCTTGATTCTCTCCGAAATAATCCCTAAAACCATTGGTGCAACCTATTGGCAATCTCTAGGAAATTTCACGGCAAAAACCCTTAAAATAATGATCTTCCCGCTGCAATACACCGGGATACTTTGGTTTATGATGCTTACCACTAAGTTAATAGGGAAATCGGCCCATGTTTCGTCTATGAATCGCGAAGAATTTGCTGCAATTACAGATGCTGCCGAGGAAGAAGGTGTTTTTGATGAAAGTGAAACAACGGTTATTAAAAACCTCCTGGTATTTAAATCGGTTAAAGCAAAAGATGTAATGACGCCTTATTCTGTTGCTATTATTGAAAACGAAGATACCAGCATAGAAGAGTTTCACAGAACCCATAAAAACCTTAAATTTTCCAGGATTCCTGTTTATAAGAACCAAACCAACAATGTAACAGGATTCATATTAAAAGATGATGTGCTGGAACAAATGATTGATGATAGGGGGCCAGAGCCTTTAAGCTCTTTAAAAAGAGAAATCTTTATGAGTGCCGCAGACACCCCAATACCAGAACTTTTTGAGAATTTTGTTCAAAAAAGAGGGCATATCTCCATGATTGTAGATGAATTTGGAAATACGGTTGGCCTGGTAACCATGGAAGATATTATTGAAACGCTTTTAGGCCTTGAAATTATGGATGAAAGTGATAGTATTGAAGATATGCAGATGCTGGCACGCCAAAACTGGGAAAAAAGAGCAAAACGCCTTGGGTTAATTCAAAGGAAAGACAATGAGGAAGACGCAGATGCCACATCAGATATTTCTGAAAACTCCGCTGGGAACGGCCAGCATTAGTGGAGACGAAGCGGGAATAACGGCAATTCAAATCCTGGATGAAGAAATTCCAACTTCAACAGAAATACCTTCTTTTTTTCAATTGGCAGTTCAAGAATTAAACGATTATTTTAAAGGAGATCTTAAAGAATTCAGCTTAAAGCTTAACCCCAAAGGAACTGCTTTTCAGAAAAAAGTTTGGAAAGCGCTTAACGAAATTCCTTTTGGAAAAACCTGTAGTTACCTTGAACTTTCCAGAAAGCTAGGTAACGAAAAGGCAATACGGGCAGTAGCTTCGGCAAACGGAAAAAATCCGCTCTGGATAGTAATTCCCTGCCATCGCGTAATTGGCAGTGACGGTTCCCTAACTGGATATGCAGGTGGATTATCACGTAAGCAATGGCTTTTAAACCACGAAAATAATTCTTCACAACTTTCCATGTTCTAAACCCTTAATCCTATGATTAGATTTTTAAAAATTATTGGTTCGGTAATTCTCACCCTTTCAATAGCCATCGTAATTCTTATTATATTCGATTTTGGTTATATTTTCCGCGGCATTCAAACCACCTATTTTCAAGGCCATAATACAGCTTTTATAGATGATTATCCACATTTTGAAAACAGGCTTATTGAAGCCGGTTCACAAAAAAACACCTGGCCAGAACACCCAAATTATAACTCGGTTACCCCTACAGAAAATCTTGCCGAGCTAAACGAAGAGCTGGGAACCGCTGCATTCCTAATTATAAAAAACGACAGCATTTGGTTCGAAAAATACTTTCAGGAATATGGGCCAGGTTCTAAAACCAATTCGTTTTCTATGGCCAAAAGCATTGTTGCTGCATTACTGGGAAAAGCCATTAAAGACGGGTATATAAAAAGTTTGGAGCAACCGGTAGCCGACTTCTTTCCACAGTTTACACCTAAGCTAAAAGCAGGTGATTTGGCCTCCATGTCTTCAGGCTTAAATTGGAACGAAAATTATTACAATCCCTTTGGGATGACTGCCCGCGCCTATTTTGATGAAAATATTCGCGAACTGGTATTACGCCTTGAAGTAACAGAAACTCCCGGAGAAAGCTTTAAATACCTTAGCGGAAACACTATTTTACTGGGTATGCTCATAGAAAAAGCCACTGGAGAAAAACTTTCACAATATTTAAGCGATAGTTTTTGGAAGCCCATGCAAATGCAACAAGATGCTTTATGGCAATTAGACAGCGAGGAGAGCGGGATGGAGAAAGCCTATTGCTGTATAGCTTCCAATGCCAGGGATTTTGCACGTTTTGGGAAACTTTATAAAAACCAGGGTATGTGGAACGAAGAACAGCTTCTGGATCCTGACTTTGTAGAGAAATCTATTAAACCCCGTTTTAAAGATAGCCCGCAATATGGTTATGGTTTTTGGCTTAGCGATTATAAAAACAAAGATATTTTTTATATGCGTGGTATTCGCGGGCAGTATGTTATTGTAATACCTGAAGATGATTTGATTATTGTAAGATTGGGGGAAAACCTGATTAAAAAAGAAGAAAATGAAGAGCACGCACCCGATTTCTATAAGTATATTGATGAGACTTATAAAATGCTAAACCATGCTGCAAAAAATTAAACTGGAGCATATTCTTTTTCTTGATATTGAGACGGTCCCCGAATTTGAAAATTTCAACGATCTTGATGAAGAAAAAAAATTGCTCTGGGAATCAAAAACCCAATACCAACGCAAAGATGATTTTACTGCAAAGCAGTTTTATGACCGCGCCGGGATTTGGGCAGAATTTGGAAAAATTGTTTGTATTTCGGTAGGCTTTTTTAATTTTAAAAATAAAAACAGATCCTTTAGGCTTACCACTTTTAAAGGGGAAGAAAGAGACTTACTACAAGAGTTTTCGTTATTATTAGAAGAGCATTTTTCAAAACCTCAGCACCTACTTTGTGCCCACAATGGGAAAGAATTCGATTTTCCATTTATTGCGCGTAGAATGCTAATTCATAACCTGCCACTACCCACAAAACTTAATTTATTCGGAAAAAAGCCCTGGGAAGTACCACATCTAGATACTTTAGAACTCTGGAAGTTTGGAGATTATAAACATTATACTTCCCTAAAATTATTGACCAATGTATTAAAAATACCTTCTCCAAAAGATGATATTTCGGGTAGCGATGTAAGGGATGTATTTTACATTGAAAAAGATATAGCTCGTATTGTCGATTATTGTGAGAAAGATGTACTTGCTATTGCCCAGGTTATTTTAAAGCTGCGCCAGGAAAATTTATTACAGGCTTCAGAAGTTATAAGTGTTTCATAATTTTTTGAAGTATGAGTTTAATCATATTCTATAGTATTTTAACCTAAGCTAAAGGATTATCCATCAAATATTTCCTAACTTTAAGTACAACCAATAAAACCTAGAGATATGTATTTGTATATTGAAATGTGGAACGTTACCCGCAGATGGTTAAAACTCACTGTAGAAGAACGCCGTAAGGTATTCACAAATATGGAAGATCGCATTAAAGAAATGAAATCCCGTGGCGTAGAGAATATGGGATGGGCGCGAAATGATGAACATACTCCCTACCGAAGTGATTACAGGTATATCACGGTTTGGAAAATGCCTTCTAAGGAGGAAGTGAAAATGTTGGAGGAAAATTTAGATCGTGTTGGCTGGTACAAATATTTTTCTCAAGCCAATTCACGCGGAGAAATTATTGCCAGAGACGAGGCCATAGATTTTCTTGTTAATATAAAAGAAACGTCTACCTCTTTTTTAGATGCGTAAATAACTTAGCACCTGTTTTGGAAGATTTAATTCTAAACATTCCAAAACAGGTGTTACTTATATTTCCATTTCAGGAATATCGCCTTCTACAAGCAACTTTCCTTCGGTAGCCTTTTTAATTTCTTCTACACTTACTCCGGGAGCTCGCTCCAGGAGCTTAAAGCCATCTTTGGTAACTTCAATAACCGCAAGATTAGTCACAATTTTTGTAACACAGGCAACACCTGTTAAAGGCAGGCTACATTTTTTAAGCAATTTTGAAGCGCCGGCTTTATTGGTATGCATCATTGCCACGATAATATTTTCGGCACTGGCAACAAGATCCATAGCACCTCCCATGCCTTTTACCATTTTCCCCGGAATTTTCCAGTTGGCAATATCGCCATTTTCGGCCACTTCCATAGCTCCCAAAATTGTTAGATCTACGTGCTGCCCTCTTATCATCCCAAAACTCATCGCAGAGTCGAAAAAACTTGCTCCGGGAAGGGCTGTTATGGTTTGTTTTCCGGCATTAATCAAATCGGCATCTTCTTCACCTTCTATAGGAAAAGGGCCCATTCCCAAAATTCCGTTTTCACTTTGAAACTCTACTTCTATATCATCGCGTACAAAATTGGCTACCAGGGTAGGAATTCCAATTCCTAAATTCACATAATACCCATCTTTTACCTCTTTGGCTATGCGTTTTGCTATTCCTTCTTTGTCTAACATCCTTTACTAGTTATTCGTTAATTAGTTATTTGTTAATGGTCTAATAATTAGAGTGCACAGATATGCTTCAAATTAGAATTAGTTTCTTAATGTAAGCCTAAAACTAATCACTTTTACCCCTTAACCCTTAACTCACTTTTCTCACCGTTCTCTTCTCTATTCGCTTTTCGTAATTTTTTCCTTCAAAAATACGTTGTACAAAAATGCCCGGAATATGAATTTGATTTGGATCTAATTCTCCCGGCTCTACCAATTCTTCTACCTCGGCAACCGTAATTTTTGCAGCACCACACATTAGAGGATTGAAGTTTCGTGCGGTTCCTTTAAAAATAAGGTTCCCGGCTTTATCACCTTTCCAGGCTTTTACAAAGGCAAAATCGGCTTTAAAGGCTCTTTCCAAAACATACATTTTCCCATCAAATTCGCGGGTTTCTTTAAACTGCGAAACCTCGGTACCGTAACCTGCGGGTGTATATATGGCGGGAAAGCCCTGTTGTGCAGCCTGGCAGCGTGCGGCCAATGTTCCCTGTGGAATAAGTTCTACTTCCAATTCTTCGCTAAGCATTTGGCGCTCAAACTCATCGTTTTCTCCCACATAGGAAGAAATCATTTTATCTATTTGTTTCTTTTGAAGTAAAAGCCCAAGGCCAAAGTCATCTACCCCGGCATTATTAGAAATACAGGTAAGATTTTTTACATTAAGACGTACTAATTCTGAAATGGCATTTTCAGGAATACCGCTAAGGCCAAAACCTCCCAGCATAAACGTCATACCATCTTCTACTCCCTGCAAAGCATCTTTTACATTTGCTACAGTTTTTTTAATCATCGGTATTTAATTTTACCGAAAAATACGAAAATAAAAATGCTGTTACAATGCTTTTAAGCTTGTAGATTATATTTTTCTAATAAATAACGCTTAATTTTTGATAAATAATCAAAAACTCCTGAAGGAATACCACGTGTTATGTATCGAAAAATACTTCTTAAAATGTTAGATAAATCAAGTAAAATTAAAACCTCTAAAGGATTTAAAAATCAAGTTCATCTGGGATACTATCGGTTTCAGATTGGTTTTCCTCATTATATTCTTCACAATCTACCTGTATAGACAGATTATCGGGCTTTGGAAAATTACCTTTTGATACATCAAGTTCCTCATCGGCATAAAGATCTTTCATATACATCCCCCAAATTGGTAATGCCATAGTAGCACCCTGCCCATAGGTTAAACTAGGAAAATGAACTGCTCTATCTTCAGCACCCACCCAAACTCCGGTCACTAAATTAGGCACCATACCCATAAACCAGCCATCACTTTGGTTTTGCGTGGTCCCGGTTTTACCTGCTATAGGGTTTTTAAAATCATATGGATACCCGGTAACACCGCGTTTGTAATGAGCAAAATCTTTGGCATAGGTACCACGTAAACGAACCCCTGAACCGTACTGTGTAACTCCTTCTAAAATATTCACCGTTACATAAGCCGCTTCTTTATTAAGCACATCGCGGGTTTCTGGAACATGTTGATAAAGTACCGTTCCGTTTTTATCTTCAATTCGGTTTACAATAACCGGTTTCACATACACCCCTTCATTTACAAAAGTGCTATATGCCGATACCATTTCAAAAAGACTCATGTCTTCGGTACCCAAAGCAATTGCCGGACCTTCAGAAAAGTTTTCAGTATCTACGCCTAATTTTTTAATCAAATCTATTACCGGTCCTGGTCCGGTCCTATCTATAAGCCGGGCGGTTACCGTATTCACAGATTGTGCAAGGGCATTCTTTAAACTAATCATTCCCTCGTATTTTCCATTCGCATTTGAAGGAGACCAATCTTTAGCATTTCCATATTTACCGGCTTCGATAGTAAACCTGTTTTTAGGCATTATATCACAGGGAGAAAGCTTTAGCTGGTCTATTGCCGTGGCATACACAAAAGGCTTAAAGGTAGAGCCTACCTGACGCTTACCTTGTTTAACATGGTCGTATTTAAAATGTTTAAAGTTAGTACCTCCAACCCAGGCTTTTACTTCCCCTGTTTGCGGTGTCATAGACATTAAACCTGCCTGTAAAAAGCCTTTATAATAAAAAATAGAATCTTTAGGAGTCATAATCGTATCTTTTATCCCATCCCAGGAAAAGACACGCATTTTGGTTTCTTTATCAAAAGAAGCCAGGATGGTCTCCTCAGATTTACCCTGCTCTTTCATTTCGCGCCATCTCACAGAACGTCGCATAGCACTTTTAACAATATTATTAATTTGCTCCTGATTTAAATCTCTAAAAGGTGCGGTCCTGTTTTTCTCATTTTGCCTGTCAAATTCCTTCTGCAAATGTGAAATATGTCTTTCTACTGCAGTTTCGGCATACTGCTGCATCTTAGAATCTATACTGGTATAAATTTTTAAACCATCGCGATACAGGCTATATTCGGTATCATCGGGTTTTGGATTTTTTTCTATCCAGTCTTTCATAAAGCCTTGTAGGTATACACGAAAATAGGTTGCCATCCCTTCATCGTGGCCCTCAGGGGAAAAATCAAGGTTTAAGGGTAATTTTTGAAGTGAATCTTTTTCTTGCTCAGACAAATAACCATTTTTATACATTTGAACAAAAACCTGATTACGACGCTGTTTTACCAGTTCGGGCCTACGTACAGGATTGTATAAAGCAGCATTCTTTAACATTGCTACCAATACCGCTGATTCTTCTATGTTAAGATTTTTAGCTTCTTTACCAAAGTAAATTTTTGAAGCCGAACGAATCCCAACAGCCTGATACACAAAATCGTATTTATTAAAATACATGGTAATAATTTCCTCTTTTGTGTACTGGCGCTCTAATCGGGTAGCGATTATCCATTCTTTTACTTTTTGTAAAATCCTGGCAAAAGGGTTATTTGAAACCTGTTCGGTAAATAATAATTTAGAAAGCTGTTGCGTAATGGTACTGGCACCTCCACGGGTACCCAGGTAGACTGCGGCCCGTATAGTTCCTTTGGCATCTATCCCAGCATGTTTATAAAAACGCTCGTCTTCTGTGGCAACAAGGGCTTCCACTAAATGATCTGGAAGGTCTTCATATTTTATTGGCGTACGGTTTTCGCTATAATACTTCCCCAGGGTTTCCCCATCTGAAGAGAAAATTTCGGTAGCGAGATTAGTTTCAGGGTTCTCCAGCTCTTCAAAATTGGGCATCTTGCCAAAAGCACCCCAACCTGCCATTAAAAAAATTAAAACTACAGCTAAAAATCCTATTCCAAAAAGAGTCCAAAATCCAATAATATAAGGCCTTTTACTGGTTTTGGTCTTTTGCTGTTTCTTTTTTGTTGCGGCCATGTATATAAAATATTATTGCAGGTCTTTTTCAATCCTGAAACCTACGTGGGTAATTCCTTCTAAATTTTCTATTCCCTCTACCTCGTCGTTTTTACGCATTGCCTGTTTAATGGCAATTTTATATTCTCCGGGTTCGGTAAAACTTACATTCTCTTTATACCAGAGTTTGCTTTCTTTTACATCACCAAAACCCGTACCAAGCCAGGTTCCATCTGGCGCTGCCATTTCATATTCTAAAGTATCGGTAACTACCTTTCCTTGCGGAAAACGCATTTCGGTAATCAAAAATAAATTGCTGTATTTATAATCTTTATTATTCCTAAGGTTTATAAACAGGTTATAAGTTTGTAACGAGTCTAATTCTCCCAGGTTAAAAACAAGGCTAGAATCTTTTTCCCAACCTCCGGTTATAGGCTGATATTCGTCGTAAACCCGTTTTTTATCACAGGAAGTAAACAAGGCAAAAGCACCCAAAAAAATTAAAAATATACAGGCATTACGCATTCTTAGAAGGTTTTCCTTTACGTTTTCTTCGTTTTTTTGACTTGTTCCTTTTTTGCTGTCCTTTGGGTTTATCAAATCTTGTTAAACTGTCCTGGCCAACAACATTATTAAAATCTGGTTTTTCTTCCATTTGAAGCTGTACTTCAAATTCCTCAAGGCTACCAACATCTTCTTTCTTTCGGTTTGCAGCAATTATTTTATTGGCCTGCTCTGCAGTTAATTTATGCCAGTTCATCCATTCGCCTTCATAAGCATACCAAAGTACCCCCTGAAAAATATCTATTTTCTGGCAAACTGCAGTTCCTTTTTTAGTAAATAGCTTCGTATCGGTTCTTGGAAATGTTTTTAAAGCTTCCAGGTAAGAGTCGAGCTCGTAGTTAAGGCAACACTTTAACTTACCGCATTGTCCCGCTAATTTCTGCGGATTTAATGATAATTGTTGGTATCTTGCCGCCGAGGTACTTACCGATCTAAAATCTGTTAGCCAGGTAGAACAGCATAGCTCTCGCCCGCAGGAACCAATTCCACCCAAACGGGCCGCTTCCTGCCTTAAACCAATTTGACGCATTTCAATACGTGTATTGAATTCCCTGGCAAATTCCTTGATTAACTGACGGAAATCTACACGATCATCGGCCGTATAATAAAAAGTAGCTTTTGAAGCATCTCCCTGAAATTCAACATCGCTAATCTTCATACTTAGATTAAGCCTAATGGCAATTTCCCGGGCACGTTTCTTAATGGGTTCTTCCCTTTCGCGTACTTCTTCCCAAACATCTATGTCTTTTTGAGTAGCTTTTCGGTAAATCTTTAAAACTTCTTCACTATCGGGTTTTACTTTTTTCTTCTTCATTTGCACCCTAACCAGTTCTCCGGTAAGGCTTACCATACCTACATCATGGCCGGGAGAAGCTTCTGTGGCTACTACATCTCCCATACTAAGGCTTAGGTTTTCGGTATTTTTAAAAAAGTGTTTTCTTCCGTTTTTAAAGCGCACTTCCACGCAATTAAAAGCTTCTACGCCATTGGGCATAGACATATTTGAAAGCCAATCGAATACAGAAAGTTTATTACAGGAATCTGTTCCACAGGTACCATTATTTTTACATCCTTTTGGCTGACCGTCTTTGGTTGAGCAACTGCTACAAGCCATAAATAGTTTATATGTTGGAAGCCTTACAAAATTAATTTGCAGACTTTTGGGTTTATATTGAGTTTCTAAAAAAAGAACCCCGGGACAATCCCAAGAGTTATAAACCGAAAGTTTACACTTGAATAGAAGCAATCCTCTAAACAATTAAATTTCGATTATCGAGTAAATATACCAATATTAATTGGCACTCTCTTTTTAGAACGCTTTCTTAACTTTTATATTTTAAAACTTTAGAACGCCCTTTTTTAAATATTTTATTGCTATTTCCCTTACCTTTTCTAAGTGCTTTTTGCTCTTCGTAAGGCAAAGCTGCAATTTCCATACAGCTGGTAGAGCAACAATTATTCATTTTTTTGGCACATTCCTCACACTGAATAAACAGTAAATGGCAAGCTTCATTGGCACAATTTACGTGCGTATCGCAAGCCTTTCCGCATTGGTGACAATTTGCAATGACCTCTCCTGAAATTTGCTCGGCCCGGCGATGATCAAAAACAAAATTCTTACCAATAAATTTATTCTCCAGTTTTTGCTTTTCAACCTGGCGGGCATATTCAATAATACCACCTTCCAATTGATATACATTTTTAAAGCCCTTATGTTTATAATAGGCACTGGCTTTTTCACACCTAATACCCCCGGTACAATACATCACCAGGTTTTTATCCTCCTTATACTCCTTGAGGTCATCTTCTATAATTGGCAAAGAATCCCTAAAAGTGTCTACATCTGGAGTGATGGCCCCCTGAAAATGACCAATTTCACTTTCGTAATGGTTTCGCATATCTACCAACACCGTATTAGGATCGCTAATAAGCTCGTTGAACTTTAAGGCATCTACGTGTACTCCTTTGTTGGTTACATCAAAGGTGCTATCATTTAAACCGTCGGCCACAATCTTTTTACGCACCTTTACCTTTAGTTTTAAAAAGGCCTTAGCATCGTGTTCTATTGCGATATTAAGCCTCACGCCTTCAAGAAAATAAATATTGTCTATAAACTCTTTAAATTCTTCAAAACGTTTTGCCGGAACAGAAAGTTGAGCGTTAATCCCCTCGTGGGCAACATAAATTCTCCCCAGTACATCCATGTTGTCCCAGGCAATAAAAAGATGGTTTCTAAATAAATGCGGATTACCAATCTTGGCATAGGCATAAAAAGAGAGCGTTAAACGGTCTTCACCTGCTTCGTCTATAAGTGTTTCTCTCTCTTTAGCACTTAATTTATTGTACAGTTGCATGCTATACTAATTAGTTAAGGTTAAAGAAATTTTTTGCAAAGATACGTTTAAAAATTAAGGATGAAAAAATGCACAAAAATCTATTGCTAAAGTTTTCTTTGTTAATAATTCAATTTTAAAACTTTTATACCCGTTTTTGCATCGTTAAACCTTCAAAAATATATTTTATTTTTAAAATCCCTGATATAGCCAAAAAAACCTAAACCAAAAAACACTATTTTTTCATGTAAGTCTGGGAGGAAAAAGTAAATATTCAAAAGCCATGTATATAAAATTGTGATGCAACAAAACTTATAGTAATTTAGCAACTCTCTAAACAGATTATTCAAACTATGAGCAACGATAAAGAAAAAGAAGCAAAATTAAAAGCATTAAAGCTTACCCTGGATAAAATGGACAAAACCTACGGAAAGGGTACGGTAATGAAGATGAGCGACCAGGCCGTAGTAGATATAGATGCAATTTCTACCGGTTCTTTGGGCTTAGATTTAGCCATGGGCATTGGAGGATATCCACGCGGAAGGGTTATTGAAATATACGGGCCGGAATCTTCGGGTAAAACAACCTTAACTTTACACGCTATAGCTGAAGCTCAACAAAAAGGAGGCATTGCCGCCTTTATTGATGCTGAACATGCTTTTGATCGTTTTTATGCAGAAAAACTTGGAGTAGATATAGAAAACTTAATTATCTCTCAACCCGATAACGGAGAACAGGCCTTAGAAATTGCCGATAATTTAATTCGATCTGGTGCCATAGATATTATTGTGGTAGACTCGGTTGCAGCACTTACTCCAAAAAGTGAGATTGAAGGGGAAATGGGCGATTCTAAAATGGGCTTGCACGCACGTTTAATGTCTCAGGCACTTAGAAAACTAACTTCCTCAATTAGCAAAACCAATTGTACGGTAATCTTTATTAACCAGCTAAGGGAAAAAATTGGGGTTATGTTTGGCAATCCAGAAACCACCACCGGTGGTAATGCCCTAAAATTCTATGCTTCGGTACGTTTAGATATAAGGCGTTCTACCCAAATAAAAGACAGTAGTAGCAATGTTTTGGGGAACAAAACCCGTGTAAAAGTGGTAAAAAACAAAGTTGCCCCACCTTTTAAAACGGCAGAGTTTGACATTATGTATGGCGAAGGAATTTCTAAAATTGGAGAGATTATAGACATTGGTGTAGATTACGAGATCGTAAAGAAAAGTGGTTCCTGGTTTAGTTATGAAGACACTAAATTAGGGCAGGGACGTGATGCGGTAAAGACCCTATTAAAAGACAATCCTGATCTTATGGAAGAATTGGAGGAAAAGATAAAAAACGCCATTAAAATTGCTAAAGAAGCATAGGTGTTTGTTAAAACAATAGCAAAGTCAAAAAAATCCCTTTTTACAGGGATTTTTTTTATTTCAAAACGCAACCTTTTAAGGTGCTAAGCATCTATAAGACAATAAAACAATTTAAAATCAAAATTATTAAAATGAAAAGATTAATTTTATTATTTGTGAGTGCATTGGTGTTGGTAAGTTGTAATACAGACGATGGCCCAAGTATTGCTTATGATGTTGCCCTAATCACTGATGCAGATTTACCCGAGTATTTTGAAAAGGATGAAACTTACGAGATTAATGCAGATTACACTTTAAATTCAGCCTGCCATAAGTTTGTGACGTTTGATTCCAGCCAGGGGAGAAATGAAGAAAATGACTCTATTTATGAATACAACATCACAGTTATATCTTCATACGATCCTGCCCTTACAGAGTGTACGGTAGAAAACGATAGTTTATCCAGAACCTCTCAACTTGCTAAAGACTTTAGAGTAAGATCAGAAGATTACACTACTTACCGTTTCAATTTCCTATCAGGTTTTGACAGTGACGACAAGCCAGAATACATAACAATAGATGTACCGGTAGGAGAACCAGAGCCGGAAACACCAGAAGAAAATACTAACGCATAACAAATAGTTAAGTTAGTGAGTTTAAAAAAACTCATAAATAAGTGTAAAAAAAAGGATATTAAGGCACAGGAAAAGCTTTACCGCATGTACGCCGGAAAACTTTTTGGCCTGTGCCTTAAATATTCTAACAGCTATGAACAGGCCGAAGACAGCCTGCAGGACGGCTTTATTACAATTTTTAACAAAATAGGGCAGTATAAAGACAAAGGTTCTTTCGAGGGCTGGATGAAACGCATTGTAATAAATACCAGCCTACAGCAACACAGAAAAAATAGGTATTTCGAGATTATTAATGAAAACTTACTGGAAGACCCTGAAATAGAGGTCGATAATGAAGAAATTAGCACAGATTTTCTTTTAGAGAAAATTCAGGAACTTCCTACACGGTATCGGCAAATTTTTAACCTGTATGCTTTAGACGGGTTTTCACATAAAGAAATTGCAGACATGCTTGGCATTAGCGTTGGCAGCTCAAAATCTAACCTTGCCCGTGCCAGGAATATTTTAAAAGAAAAAATAGAAAATCATCTAGACGGCAATAAGGTGCACTCGCTATGAAAGAAAGAAAAAATATAGACCGGCTATACCAGGAAAAGTTTAGGGATTATAACCCTGAGCCCAAACCTGAATTATGGAATTCTATTGCCGGAAAATTAAATGAAAAAGATGAGAAAAGACCATTTATAATCCCTTTATGGATGAAAATTGGTGGCGTTGCCGCAATTTTAGCGCTTATGCTAAGCGGATACTTCTTTAGCCAAAATAATTTTACCCAAACCCGGGTAGTCTTTGAAATAGAAGAAAAAGCAAAGCCCAATATTAACTTTCCAGACATAAACACTAATACCAGTTTTACTATAGCTTCAGAACTTTTAAATAACCTGGAGAAATCATCTACTTCAACTAGAGTTAACCAAAACATTGCCCAAAGCAACACTGCAATTGCTGCTAATACTAAAAAAAGCCACAGCAGTGACAAAACCTATCCTTCTGAAGAAAATAGAGAACCTGCAATCAATACTTCAGAAGAAAAAAACAATAAAACAGCCATAGCCGAAGAAAGTGAATCATCTTCAAAAGCCCCAAAAAATAAGGTCAACCCATTCAACCCGGAAAAACAGGATGACAAAAATATTGCAGAAGCCATTGCTGAAAACAATAGCGGGAAAAATAGGGAGTTTTCTCCTGATGAACCAAACGCGTTAGCTGAATTGGAAAAAGAAAAAAGGCTTGAAGAAGACGAAGAGCGTATTGCGACCGTCTCAAAAAAGAAACTTCGTTTAAGCACTTTCGCAGCCCCGGTTTTTTACGATAATATTGGTAGTGGCAGCGCGATAGATCCAGAATTTGCAGGAAACAAAACCAATTCTGAAGTGAGTATGGCCTATGGAATGAACCTGGCCTACGCTATTTCAGATAAGATAAAGATAAGGAGCGGAATTTCAAAAGTTAGCATGAGCTACAATATTGAAGATATTGTATTCTCTCCGGGAGTTGCGGCAAGCTCTATAAGTATTATTAATGATCACAAAAAAAACAATCCTCAATTAAATAGTATACATAGCGGATCGCCAAATTCACCAAATTCAGAAAGTCAATTTGATTTAGCTCCTTTAAGTCGATCTTTCCCAGGAGAACTCAACCAACAGTTTGGTTTTATTGAAGTGCCTCTGGAAATAGAATACAACTTACTGGATAAAAAGGTAGGACTTAATATAATTGCCGGTGGAAGTAGCTTATTTCTAGATGAAAATAGTATACAGGTAAATGCCAATAACCAAAATACAAGGCTTGGAGAAGCTAAGAATATTAACAAAGTGAGCTTTAGTACAAATATAGGTGTGGGGCTGGATTATAAACTTTTTGACAATTTTAAGTTGAATGTAGAGCCTATATTTAAATATCAGCTAGAAACTTTTGATGATGCACCGGGCGTAAAACCCTTTTATTTTGGTGTTTATTCGGGTGTTAGTTTTAGCTTTTAGGCAGGGTAACTATTGCATTTAAGATCCTTCTAAAAATTTAAATGGAAGACTTTTAAAAGCTTATTCCCTCTTTTTAATTTCTTTTAAGCTCGTCTAAAATAATTTGTCTCGTCTGTTCCCTCAATATCTTTCTATTGCCGGTTTGCATTGTTTTGGTGCTTATAAACTTATGGATTTTCACCCGTAGCTTACCCGGCCCTCCCGAAATGAACTTATAGGAAAACCTTTTTTTATTGTCATAAAAAGTAATGGGCACTATAGGAATTTTATGGGCTATAGCCAATCTAAAAGCACCATCTTTAAAGGAATCCAAAACCAAAGACATATCGTCTGGCACACCGCCTTCGGGAAAAATACAAATGCTCTCTCCCATATCTAATCTTCGGCGCGCTTCGGTTACTACATCTTGCTTACTTTTAGCACAACTTCTATCTACGGTGATATTGGTTTTTCGGTAGAAAAAACCAAAAATAGGAATTTTAGCAAGTTCCCTCTTTCCAACAAAAATGAAGGGCTGTTTAATAATCACGAGCATCATCATAATATCTATCATAGAAGTATGATTGGCCACTAACATGTAATTTTTACCGGGGTCAAGTTGCTGCATTCTTTCAACTTCAGGATAAAAACCCATTCCGTATAAGATACATTTTGCCCAAATACGGGCACAAAAATAAAATTTTGGGTAAAATCGCTCAGCCGAAGAAAACACCAAAAGTACCGGTAACATTAGCAAAATTGGTATTACAAGTAATATATAAAACCAAATTCGCCATAAAATAATAAGTATAGATCGCATAATGCTCATAGCAGCCAAAAGTACTAAAATGAACCGAACGAATTCGGTAAAAAAAGTACCTTTGCACAAAAACCAAAAAGCAGATGTCCAGAATTCTTACAGGAGTACAAAGCACAGGAACTCCACACTTGGGAAATTTATTGGGTGCAATTTTACCGGCTATAGAAATGGCCAATAAACCCGATAACGATTCTTTTATATTTATTGCAGATATGCATTCGCTAACCCAAATAAAAGATGCCGAAACTTTAAGAAACAACACCTACTCTGTGGCGGCAACCTGGCTGGCTTGTGGTATAGATATTGAAAAAACAGTTTTTTATCGCCAAAGCGATATTCCGCAAACTGCAGAGCTTTCCTGGTATTTAAGTTGTTTTTTTCCCTACCAGCGTTTAACTCTGGCACATTCTTTTAAAGATAAGGCCGATAGGCTGGAAGATGTAAACGCGGGACTTTTCACCTACCCTATGCTAATGGCGGCCGATATATTACTTTATGATGCCGAAATTGTGCCCGTAGGAAAAGACCAGCTTCAACATTTAGAAATTACACGTGACGTGGCCTCTCGTTTTCACGCTAAAATGGGAGAAGCTTTTATAATTCCCGAGGCAAAAGTTCAGGAAAGCACAAAATATGTACCGGGTACCGATGGTGCCAAGATGAGCAAATCTAAAGGTAATACCATAAATCTATTTGTAAACGATAAAAAGCTAAGGAAACAAATTATGGCCATTGCTACCGATAGCACTGCTCTAGAGGAACCTAAAAACCCCGATACCTGTAATGTTTTTACACTTTATAAATTAGTAGCCAGCGAAGAACAGGTTACCGAAATGCGTAAAAAATATGAAGCCGGCGGATTTGGCTATGGCCACGCTAAACAAGCTTTATACGAACTACTTTTAGAGCAATTTGAAACTCCACGTAAAAAGTATGAATATTACATGAACAATCTGGAAGAAATAGACAAAGCCCTGGAAGTAGGTGCCGAAAAAGCCAGAAATGTAGCTAATGAAGTATTACATAGGGTAAGAAACAAAGTAGGCTACTAGATTAATTCAAATAATTTACCGGGTAATGGGCGTACAACGCCTTTTAATTCCATGTTAATTAAAATACCCGCAGCTTTATAAGAGGGAAAGTTACAGTTTAAAGCTATGCTATCTAACTGGGCTTTCCCTTCTTTTTGCAAAAAATCCAATATATTATTCTCCTCGGCATCAAGTTCTACAAACATCTGTTTTTGCACCGGTTTTATTGCTTCTTCCGGCTTCCAATTAAGCATGTAAATCAAATCGGCTGCACTGTTCAACAAATGTGCTTTTTGAGATTTTATAAGGTTATTACAACCCTTGCTAAATTTATCGGCCGGCCGGCCCGGCACCGCAAATACTTCCCGGTTATAAGAGTTCGCAATATCTGCAGTAACCAGCGAACCGCCTTTTTCGGCACTTTCTATCACCACGGTAGCCTCACTTAGGCCGGCGATTATCCGGTTGCGCTTTAAAAAATTATTTCTGTCGAAATCGTCGCTGCTCCAAAAATCGGTAAAAAAGCCTCCATTTTCTTCTACCGAACTCACGTATTTTTGATGCACTTTGGGATAAATTTGATTTAAACCATGCGCCAAACACCCAATATTTTGAAGCCTATTGGCTACGGCCGCTTTATGCGCTGTAATATCTACCCCGTAAGCAAAACCTGAAACAATTATAGGATTTAATGGACTTAGTTCTTCGATAAATTTTTCACAAAATGCAACGCCACTTTGAGTGATTTTTCGGGTTCCTACTACACTAATAATCTTTTGATTATTAAGGTTTATATTTCCTCTTTGAAATAATAACACCGGGCCATCTATACAGTGTTTTAATTTGTCTGGATAATCGCTGTCTTTAAAATAAAGTGTTTTTATATTGTTCTTTTCAATGAATTTAAGCTCTTCTTCGGCTGCTTTTAGGTGAGCAACATCAAAAAACCCACTTAAACGGTAGGCACCAATACCATCAATTTTTAATAAATTTTGTTTTCTCTGTTTTAAAACATTTTTAGCAGTTCCAAAATGCCCAATTAGTTTCTTAGCAGTTGTATCTCCCAGATTTGGAATATGTTGCAAAGCAAGGATATATAATAATTCTTCTGAAGACATAATTGGGTTTTCCTTAAAATTACAGAAAAAAAGGTTTGTTAATAAAATTTCTTTGGGTAACTTTAGGAGGATTAAAATAACACCTTATTTTTGCGGCAATGAAGATAGCTAACTACATCCAGGATTTATTATATAGGTACGAATGCGTAATTCTACCCGGGTTTGGGGCTTTTTTATCCCAAAAAGAATCAGCTTTTATAAACAAAGAAACCCAGGTTTTTTATCCGCCTAAAAAAGTGGTTTCCTTTAATTCGCAGTTAAAAAAGAACGATGGGCTTTTGGCTAATTATATTGCCTCAGCTCAAAAAGTATCTTACACTACTGCCGTGAATATGATTGCTGAATTTGTTGAGAAGTTAGAAAAATCCATTCAGCAAGACACTAAGGTTGAGCTTGAAAATATTGGTCGGTTTTTTTATGCTGAAGACAAACTTCAGTTTGAACCTTTTGAACAGGTTAATTACTTAACCGATTCTTTTGGACTGGATAGCTTTAAAACTTCAACAGTTAGTCGGGAGACTTACAAAAAACAAGTGGAAGAGCTTGAAGAAAAAGCTCCTATACTTTTTACTCCCGAAAAACGCAGAAATACTCCTGCTTATCTAAAATATGCTGCCATAGGCCTTATTGCCCTGGGAATTTCTGGTTTTACCGGCTTAAACATTTACAGCAGCCAGGTTTCTAAACATAATATAGCCGAGCAGCAACAAGCCCAGGAACAACTTCAGGAGCAAATACAACAAGCCACCTTTGTAATTGACACCCCATTACCGGCCGTTACTTTTAACGTAGCTAAGCAAACCGGAAGCTATCATATTGTAGCCGGGGCATTTCGTGTAGAGGAAAATGCAAAAACCAAAGTAGCTGAACTTAGAAAAGAAGGCTTTAAAGCACATCTACTTGGCGAAAATAAATATGGTTTGCACCAGGTGGTTTATGCCAGCCACGAAAAAAGACGTGATGCCATTAATATGCTTCGCGAGGTAAAAGCTTTTAATGAAGCAGCGTGGTTATTGGTACAGGAACTTTAATAGTTATTTAAGTTGTAAATTGCCCAAAGCACCTTATTTTTGCCAAAAATTGGCAGAATGCAGGCAAAACATCCAGAAGAATCCAGAACTACTTTAACCGATTTGGTTTTACCCAGTGAAACCAACCCTCTAAACAATTTATTTGGTGGCGAATTACTTGCCCGAATGGATCGTGCGGCCAGTATTGCTGCCAGGAGACATAGCCGCCGTATTGTGGTTACCGCCTCGGTAAACCACGTTGCGTTTAACAAAGCTGTTCCATTAGGTAGTGTGGTTACTGTAGAGGCTGCTGTTTCGAGAGCTTTTAAGTCTTCTATGGAAATTTTTATAGATGTTTGGGTTGAAGATCGTGAAAGCGGAAAACGTTCTAAGGCAAACGAGGCTATCTATACATTTGTAGCTGTAGACGAGACCGGTTCTCCTGTAGCTGTTCCTCCTTTAGAACCTGAAACAGACCTCGAAAAAGAGCGCTACGAAGCTGCTTTGCGAAGAAAACAACTTAGCCTGGTACTTGCAGGAAAAATGAAGCCTAACGAAGCTACAGAACTCAAGGCTTTATTTGAGAATTAATAATATAATAAGCCTATTTATTTCCCAAGCTTTCACATTAAAAGCTAAATAGCACTATCATAATAATTTAGTCAATACGTCTAGCCTTGCAGGAAATCAATTGAATCTGTTTAGGGTAGCTAAATTACATCTCCAGGATCCAATCTGCCGGATCCATTTTTTGCATATTCTTATAGATGAGAAAATGCAAAGTAGTTTTACCCGAGGTACGACTGGTAGCAATAGCACCAAGTTCCTGTCCGGTATTCACTACATCTCCCTTTTTTACAAATACGTTTTCCAGGTTATCGTAAATAGTAATATAATCTCCGTGCCTTACCATCACCGCTTTATTGGCACCTTTTAGCACCTGCACTTCACTAACGGTACCATTAAATACAGCACGGGCTTTTCCACCGGAATCGGTATCTATATTCACTCCGTTATTATTAATACTAATGGACTTCACAACAGGGTGTGGTTGCCTGCCAAAACGAGAAGTAACCACACCAGATCTTACCGGCCATGGCAAACGACCTTTATTTTTAACAAAGTCGGCAGCAAGCGCTTTGGCAGCCGGTGTTAATTCGTACACATCCCTTTCGCTAGAACCGCTTTCCTCATTAGATTTCGCAATAGACTCGCGAATCATTTTCTCGATTTGGGCGTTTATTTTATTTATTTCTTGTTGTTTCTGCCTAATCTGTGCTGCAAACTCTCCTTCTCTACTTCTAATGCTCTGCATCAAATCCTGCTGGGCTTTTTTATTCTTTTCAAGTTGCGCCCTTGTTTGCCTATTTTCAGCAATAAGTGCCTCCTTGGCCTCTTTTTGATTGGCTAAACTGGCATTAAGCTCCTGCAGTTCTTCGGTTCTGGCTTTAATTTCATCTCCTTGCTGTTTACGGTAGTTTGTATATTGTTTCATATACTGCAAGCGTTTGTATGCCTGTAAAAAGTTTTCTGAAGACAACAAGAACATTATTCTGCTTTGCGAAGATTTACTTTTATAAGATTTCTCTATCATCCCGGCATAATCTTCCTTAAGCTCCTCCAATTCCTTTCTAAGACGCGAAATCTTGTTGGTATTGGCGTTTATTTGATTAGTTAACAGGTTGGCCTGCTGGTTGGTTACTTTTATTAAGTTTTCGGTACTTCTTATTTGTTGATCTAAATCTTCAACCTGACTTAAAACCGAGCGTTCTTTTTGCTTATTACTGCTTCTTAGTTCGTTTATTCTACGAATCTCATTTCTAAGTTCAATACGCTTTTTCTCCAGGCTTTCCCTGGTTGTTTGAGCCGACAAATTCCCTACGAAAAGCAGTACGCCTATAAAACAGAATATTAATCCAGAAAACTTCTTAAACTTCATTATAAACTAATTTCTTCATAACCCGACGGAATATCGAACGGAAAACTCAACTCACCGCGATCAAATTCCAATGAGCGGTACGTAAGTTCTATTCTTGTACTATTTCCAGCCTCGTTGGCAATGATACTTATTTCTTCCGGAAAAACCCTACCGTCTATGTTCTGATAATCAGAATAGGTTACCGTTACACTTTTATTTTCGTTTGTTTGTGCCAGTTGCTGGGCAGAAGCTTTAAAATTACCCGGATTCAATAAGAACATTTTTTTTATTAATCCGTCTTGAGCAGGCATAAACTGAAAGCCTTTTGCGGTTTGTGAAAATTCAAATTCTTCTTCCCTAAGATCATAAATTGCCTGGCCTGTAAGCAGATTTTGAAGTTTCTGAAAATCTAATGGGGTACCCAGTAAATCACTTAACAAGCGAAAATCACCATCAAAATAGGTTTGCCCCACCTTTTCGTAATAACTTACCCGAGATGGAGTGATATAAGCCTTGGCTACCGGAAACCCCAGAACCGAGGCACTCATCCAAATAGCCTTATCTTTCTCCATTCTAAAGCTTAGGTTGACCGATTGGGTACGATCTTCGTTTTGATAAACAGTTTTTAACCTTCCGGTAAGTGTATTAAAGTTGGTTTCAGCATTATAATGACTTTCTATAATTGTTGCTGCTTCCGCATTTTTTGTGGCAATTCCCTTTACTCCTTTTCGGCTTCCGCAGGAAACTACAAAAAGGCTAAGTAAAACCAGTCCCAATATCTTTCTATACATCTATTCTATTTCTTTTAATAAGGTTTCTATTTTCTTTGAAAATTCAACCGATTTCTTTTCTTCTCCCAATTTTTGATGGGCTATTTTTAACTGTGTGTAAAAGTCTATTTCCATCCTGGGACTATCTATTAAATAATCCAGTCCAAATGTAAGTATTTCTACAGCTTCCTTATATGCCTCCAGTTTGTTTAGTGCTATACCCTGCAATAAAAATAAAACTGGCTGCGCCGGAAATACTTCTAACATTTCTTTACTCAAAAGTTGAGCCTCTTTATATTTTCCCAACTCTAATTGTAGAAAAATTGTATTTCTTACCAACTGAAAATCTTCTTTATTTTCTGCAAGGCCGGCTTTAAAGAAATTTAATGCATCTTCTAGTTCTCCACGTTTCATATAATATTGCCCCAATTGGCCGTAGAGTTTGGGTGCATTTTCACGCTCACTAAGCATTTTGCTTACCTGCATTAAATCTTCTTCATAATCGGGATTATTATCTACAAAAATTAAAAAATCATTAAGTACCTTAAATTTAGATTCGGCATCAATTTCTTCACTTTCAAAAACAATTTTCATTGAAGTTACTGCCTCTTCAGGCTCTTCCCTATTTAGATGAAATTTATAAAGGGCCAAATGCACCAAAGTAGAGCCTGGATTAGCCTCCTGCAACTGCAAAGCGGTGTTATAAGCTTTTTCATCATCACCAATATCACTATAGATATAAATAAGGTTCAGGTAATTTTGTTCGTTTTTAGGATTATTGGAAATTGCCTTCTCCAGGTTCTCTATTTGAGCTGCGGTATCGCCGGTTCGTGCATAAATTTGCCTGCGTAGTTGGTTTCGGTAAGTGCTGAGGCCTTCCCGACGGTCTAATTCATCTATGGTTTCAAGAGCTTGCTCGTATTGCTTATTTAATAAATAAATATTGGCAAGTTTTTCTTTATAATCTTCGTTAAAATCAAGAAGCTTCAATAAGCTTTCTATCGCGGCATCATAGCGTTGTGCCCTGGTATATGTTTTGTAAAGTTGGTTGAGTACATCTTCCCTTTCGGGTACCAACTGATGTGCTTTTTCAAGATTAAGAATAGCCTTATCAAAATCCTCCAATTCATTATAATTCCTGGCCATTTCAAAATATACAACCGCATTATCAGGTTCCAACTTTTGGCATTTTTCTAAAGCAAGTAAAGCTTTTTCATAGTTCTCTATGCCTTTTTGTTTTAAAGCCTCGAAGAATTGCTCCTGAAATGCATCGGTTACATTTCCCAGGTCATCCTGATTTATGTCTTTTTCCTGGGCAAAATTTTCCTGAAATGGAGCTAAGACTCCCAAAAATATAGCGATACTAAAGACATACTTTTTCATAGATTAAATTTCAGGAAAATTGAAGTAAAGAGGTTGTTTGAAAAAATCAGGCTTCGTCAAGCTGAACTGGTTTCAGCTTCTAACATGTTTTGACGAACAATAAATTAGACCCTGAAATAAATTCAGGATGACGATCTTAAAATTCTTCAAACAACCTCTTAATTAAGCTTATTCTAAAGTGGAATAATCCCCAATACTAATCTGGGTGAATTCTCCATTAAATTTAGCAAAATTACCTATCATCGCATTATCTAATTTTGCATTTTTAACTTCAGCAAAAGTTTGAATTAGACTATTCTTCACTTCAGCGTTAATAATTTTGGTACCATCGCCAATGGAAACATTAGGGCCAATTTCAGCATTCACCAGCTCTACATTTTCTCCGATATAACAAGGCTCGGTAATTTCAGAATTAGTAATCTTAATAGAGTCTGAGATTAACTTTTCACCATCCCGGTGAAGAAAATTAAGCATTTTACCATTGGTTTCTACGGTAACATTTTTGTTTCCGCAGTCCATCCATTCATCTACGGTTCCGGTTTTAAAAACCTTATTTTCGGCCATCATTTTTTTAATACCATCATTAATTTGGTATTCGCCACCGTGCATTAGGTTTTCATCAAGAACCTCTTCCAATTTCTCTTTTAAGACAGCAATATCTTTAAAATAATAGATACCTATTACGGCCTGGTCGCTAACAAACTCTGATGGCTTTTCAACCAATTCTATAATCTCGTTTTTTTCATTAAGGTTTACCACCCCAAAAGCTTCAGGATTGGCAACTTTTTTAGTCCAAATTACTGCATCGGCATCTTTATCTAGCTCAAAATCGGCCTTTATCAAAGTATCGGCATAGGCAACCACTGCAGGACCGGAAAGCGATTCTTTAGCACTCATAATAGCGTGGCCGGTTCCCAATGGTTGATCCTGGCGGTAAATTGAAGCTTTTGCATTTAAACCTTCAGCTAATTTCTCTAAACTCTTTACAACATCGTCACCAAAAAAAGCGGGATCGCCCAAAATAAAAGCAATCTCATCTATAGGTTGGTCAAGTACTTTTGCAATATCCTCTACCAAACGGTGTACAATTGGTTTTCCCGCAACCGGAATTAAAGGTTTTGGAATAGTTAAGGTATGAGGGCGCAGTCTTGAACCACGACCCGCCATAGGCACTATAATTTTCATTTAATTTGTTTTTAAGATCTTTTAATTTTTCAAGATCTATATTTATATTAATTTTTCGCACAACTAACCCGAAGGTCAAAAATTAGTAAGTTCTCTTTTTAAAATCCCGTGAGAACTACGGGTGTTATTTATTCCCGGTACTGCCAAATCCGCCGGCACCACGTGTGGTTTCTTGCAGGCTTTCTACCTCTTCCCAGGAAATATGTTCGTGTTTAGCAATAACCATTTGGGCAACACGCTCGCCATTTTCTATTGTAAATTCTTCGTTAGAAAGATTCACCAAAATAACCCCAATTTCACCGCGATAATCGGCATCTATGGTACCGGGAGCATTCAATACTGTAATCCCTTTTTTAGCGGCCAGGCCACTTCGTGGTCTTACCTGGGCCTCGTAACCTACCGGAAGCTCTATAAAAAGTCCCGTTTTAACGATTGTTCTTTCTAATGGTTTTAATGTAACAGCTTCAGAAATATTGGCTCTAAGGTCCATTCCTGCCGAAGCTTCAGTTTCGTAATGCGGCAGTTTGTGTGCCGATTTATTGATGATCTTTACTTGCATATTTATGATTGTAAGATTTTAATAAATTGTTTTCTTTCTGCAACATATACGGTTCCGAGAAAGATTAATAATAAGCTTATTCCAACAAAATAATTTCCGCGGAAGACATAAAATGAAAATACCGAAAATAGCACGGAAAGCATTAAATAGCTGCCTATTTTTTTAAGATTGTAGGGAATAGGATAATATTTTTTTCCGAAGAAATAAGAAAGCGACATCATAACAGCATAAGCCACTAACGTTGCAATTGCAGAACCGGTATAACTTATATATGGAATTAAAATAATATTGAGGGTAAGGGTGAATAAAGCACCAACTACCGAGATGTACCCGCCAAAACGGGTGCGATCTGTAATCTTATACCAAACAGAGAGGTTATGATATATTCCAAGGAAAAGATTAGCCAGCAAAATAAGTGGCACAATATGCATTGCTTCCCAATAAGTACTATTCTGGATTAAAAGTTCTTTTAAAAGGTCTATAAAGACGATAACGGCAATAAGAATAAAGCTTCCAAAAACCACAAAATATTTCGTGATTATCGCATAAGTTTCCGGTGCATTTTTATTTTCGGCGTGACTAAAGAAAAAAGGTTCTATGCCCAGCCTAAAAGCAGTAGCAAAAAGCGTCATAAACAAGGCTAATTTATAGCAGGCAGCATAAGCCCCAATTTCTTCCCTGGCTATATCCTGTGGCAGCAAATAATCTAACATTATTCTATCAAAAACTTCATTTACAGAAAAGGCCAGACCGGCAATTAAAACCGGAAATGCATAAGACATCATCGATTTCCATAAAACGGTATTAAAGCTGAAGTTTATTTTAAAATAGAAAGGTAGCATCATTAATAACGTAACTGCACTGGCCACCACGTTAGAGATGAAAATATAGCTAATCTCGAAATCTGGCACATAGATGCTATCAAAAACCGGATTATCTATAGCCAGGTCTTTTAAAAACAGTAAGGAGAATATGTTTAACCCCAGGTTTATACTAACATTAATAAGTTTAATGATTGCGAAACGCATGGGTTTTTCGGTAGCACGAAGCCAGGTAAATGGGATAATAACCAATGCATCCAAAAATAGTATCCAAATAACCAGTTGAATATACTTAACCGGGATATTCACCATTTCAGCAATAAAATCCTTTACAAAAAAAGCCAGGACAAAAAACACTAAAGAACTTATTAACAGGGACCAGCCGGAAGTATTTAAAACTTCTTTTTTGTTTTTCATTTTATTATAAAACCTAAAAAACGCTGTTTCCATCCCATAAGCCAGGATAACATTAAAAAACACAAAATAGGCGAAGATGATAGAAATTTCGCCGTATTCTTCCTTTGGTAAAACGTGCGTATAAAGCGGAATTAATAAAACATTGAGCATACGGGGCAACACCGTGGCAAGCCCGTATATAAATGTTTGTTGAAAAAGTTTTTTAAAAATACCCAACCTTAAGAATAATTAGATTTTAGGCTTAGTTTTGCGCTTCTATTCCAGTTAGCTTGTAATATTTTGTTTTATTGTTTTGTGTAAACACGAGAATAGCTTCATCGTCTTGAATCTCAAAAGGAACTTTCTCAGTTCGTTGCGGAAGCCTGTTTTTGTTCTCTTCGGCCGGATCAATACTCATAATATCCATAGCACCGGTACTAAAATTGGCTATAAAAAGGTTGGTTTGTTCACTATCACGCACCAATGGAGATTTCATTCCTCTAAAATAGACACTATCCATACTCACCATGTTTTTCTGGATAACAGCCACAGGAATGTAGAGATCTAACCCATTCTCATTCTCTGTATAATAAATATCCTGAAACTGTGCAGGAGCACGTTCCTGCAATTTCTTATTGCTGCCACAGCTTGTAACTAAGCTCAAAGCAAATATACCGGCAAGTAAAAATAGTAGTTTCTTCATAATAGAAATATTGCAGTTTAAAAGTACAAAAACAAAACCTATACCAAATAAAAAACCCGTACTAACATACGGGTTTTTAAAAACGGAAGTATTTCCGGAATATTATATAAAGCTTATCCATTTAAAGCCTCGGCACCACCAACAATCTCAAGGATTTCGTTGGTAATAGAAGCTTGTCTCGCTTTGTTATAAGACAATTTAAGGTCGTCACGCAGCTCTTTTGCGTTATCGGTTGCTTTGTGCATTGCTGTCATACGCGCGCCGTGTTCAGATGCAAAAGAATCCCTTAATGCTTTAAACAATTGCATCTTTAGAGATTTAGGGATAAGTTCTTTTACTATTTCATCTTTTGAAGGTTCAAAAATATAGTCAAGTTGCTTTTCTTCTTCAGTTTCAAACTGCTCTATAGGCAAAAACTGTTCGTGCTGTACAATTTGGGTTGCGGCATTCTTAAACTGGTTGTATACCAATACAATTTTATCGTATTTTTCATCTAAGAACAACTGCATTAATTCTTCGGCTATCGCGGATACATTTTCATAAGAAAGATCGTCGTAGATCTCATTATTATTTTTAAAAACCCCGTAGTCTTTTTTAAGTACATCGTTTGCCTTTTTACCCAAGGTGTAAAGATCTACCTTTTTAGCATCATAATCGCTACCGGCTTTATACTTAACGGCTTTTACAATATTGGTATTAAAAGCACCCGCCAGACCCTTATTTGAAGATATAGCCACCATTAACACGTTTTTCACTTCGCGTTCTTCAGCGTATTTGCTACTGGCATCGTCATCCAGGGTTGCACTTAAATCTTGTAACAGCTGCGTTAATTTTTCAGAATACGGTCTCATTTGCGTAATCGCATCCTGAGCCCGGCTCAACTTTGCTGCCGACACCATTTTCATGGCACTGGTAATCTGCATCGTTGATGATACCGAAGTAATCCTGCTACGTAATTCTTTTAAGTTTGCCATTTTATTTAGTATTGAGTATCGAGTATTTAGATTTTACACAAAATACCCGATACCTATAATTTATTTAAAGTTTAAATATGAACCTAAGTTTCTAACTACACCAAGCTCAATACTCAATACTATTTCTTATATTTAGCTGAAAGCTCTTTCGCTACTGCAACCAGAGTATCTGTAACCTCATCGGTTAATTTACCGGCTTTTAGTGTATCTAGCATATCTCTATGCTTTGCGTTAAGATATTCCAGGTAATCTTTTTCAAATTCCTTTACCTTCTCTACCGGCACATCTCTTAGTAAGTTTTTAGAACCCGCGTAAATAATTGCAATCTGATCTTCTACCGCATAAGGATCGTTTTCAGCCTGCTTAAGGATTTCTACGTTACGTTTACCTTTTTGAATAACTCTTAAGGTTGTAGGATCTAAATCTGAACCAAACTTAGCAAAAGCTTCCAATTCACGATACTGTGCCTGGTCTAATTTTAAAGTACCGGCAACTTTCTTCATCGATTTAATTTGAGCCGAACCTCCTACACGAGATACAGAAATACCCACATCAATTGCAGGACGAACCCCAGAGTTAAATAAATCTGAAGTAAGGAAAATCTGTCCATCAGTAATCGAAATTACGTTGGTTGGGATATAAGCCGAAACGTCACCTGCCTGTGTTTCAATAATTGGCAGTGCCGTTAAAGAGCCACCTCCTTTTATTTTTCCCTTTAGGGAATCAGGAAGGTCGTTCATATTTTTTGCAATATCATCGTCATTGATAACCTTTGCAGCACGCTCTAACAATCTAGAGTGCAAGAAGAAAACGTCTCCAGGGTATGCTTCACGTCCCGGTGGGCGACGTAAAAGCAAAGATACCTCACGGTAAGCTACCGCCTGCTTAGAAAGATCATCATAAATAATTAAGGCCGGACGACCGGTATCTCTAAAATACTCACCAATAGCAGCACCTGCAAACGGAGCATATACCTGCATAGGAGCAGGATCTGAAGCGTTTGCCGCTACAATGGTAGTATAAGCCAAAGCACCTTTATCTTCAAGTACTTTTGCGATACCTGCTACCGTTGAAGCTTTTTGCCCAATAGCAACATATATACAGTGTACAGGTTCCCCTGCATCGTAAAATTCTTTTTGGTTTAGAATGGTATCAATACAAACGGTAGTTTTACCTGTTTGACGGTCACCAATAACAAGCTCACGCTGCCCTCTACCAACAGGCACCATCGCATCAATAGATTTGATTCCTGTTTGCATAGGTTCACTTACCGGTTGACGATAAATTACTCCCGGCGCTTTACGCTCTAATGGCATCTGAAAAGTTTCTCCTTCAATATCACCTTTTCCATCTATAGGGTCTCCCAAGGTGTCTACTACACGACCTACTATGCCTTCACCAACGTTTATAGAAGCAATTCTATTGGTTCTTTTTACTACAGATCCTTCCCTAACATCTTTAGAAGGGCCTAATAGTACAATACCTACATTGTCTTCCTCAAGGTTTAATACCATTCCTTCGAGGCCGCTTTCAAACTGAACCAATTCTCCGTATTGTGCGTTTGCCAAACCATAAACGTTAGCGATACCATCACCAACAGTAAGTACAGTTCCCACCTCGTCTAAAGAGGCTCCGCTTTCAAAACCTGATAATTGTTTCTTTAATATTGCTGATACTTCAGCAGGATTTACTTCTGCCATAATTATTTAAGATAAAATGCCACAATATTTACGTGACGGTTTTTATTAACTTTTTAAAAGCCCATTAAGGGCATTTTATATAGATGATATATATGCGTTTGTTTTTAATTCCCTTTTTAACCTGTTAAGGTTTCTTGATACGCTGGCATCATATTGCAAATCACCAACTCTTAAAACAAAACCTCCAATAATATCCTTATTCACAACGTTTTTAATTTTTGCGCCGGCACCTGTCAATTCTTTCACCTTGGCTAAAATCTTATCTTCAAGCTCTGGTGTTAATGGAACTGCAGAAGTTACTACCGCCTCCTGAGAACGATTCATCTCGTTAAAACGCTGTATATAATTTCGCGCTACCAGGTCAAGAATATTAATTCTTCCGTTTTCAATAAGCACATCAAAAACACCCTGGGTAATCTCTCCTGCGCCCTTAAATATCTCTTTTAAACTAGCTTTTTTAACCGTTGTATTAACAACCGGACTTTTTAGCATAGCCGAAAGATCTTCACTTTTAGCAATTGTTTGAGAAATTTGCTGCATATCGGTAAAAACACCCTCAGTAGTATTTTTTTCCTTAGCCAAATCTAAAATCGCCTTAGCGTAACGTTGTGCTGCCCTGGTTCCTTTCATGTGTCTTAATTTAAGGTAGCATCATTCAACATCTTATCGATCATCTGATGCTGCTTCTCCTCAGTGGCTAATTCTTTACCTATAACCTTCTCGGCTATTTCTATAGAAAGGGTCGCAACTTGGTTTTTAATATCTGCCATAGCTGCACGCTTCTCTATTTCAATACTCTCTTTGGCCTTAGCCACAATACTATCTGCTTTACTTTGTGCATCTGCCTCAGCCTCAGAAACCATTTTCTCTTTTAGCTGTCGTGCTTCCTTAAGAATCTCATCTCTTTCTGCACGCGCCTCCTGCAACAATTTCTCATTGTCTGCCTTTAGATTTTGCATTTCTTTACGCGCATCTTCAGCAGAAGCAAGAGCTTCATTAATAGACTCTTCGCGGGTCCTTACCGCACCAAGAATTGGCTTCCAGGCGAATTTAGCAAGAATAAACATCAATACTAAAAAGACAATAGTTTGCCAAAAAATAAGACCAACTTCCGGAGTAATTAAATCCATAATTATTTATTTATAATACCTGTTAACATCATTTTTTAAAAGCCCATTCGCAACCAACCGTTACGAATGGGTTTTGTAAATTCTTATTAGGAAGTTAAAACCCCTAATAAAGCTGCTACCACTCCAAAAAGAGCAACACCCTCTACAAGTGCAGCAGCAATAATCATTGCAGTCTGGATTTTCCCAGAAGCCTCTGGCTGACGGGCAATAGCGTCCATCGCTGAACCACCAATTTTACCAACGCCATAAGCGGCTCCAATAACTGCTAATCCAGCTCCTAAAGCTGCAAGACCTACGTGTAATAATTCCATAGTAAAAAAATTAAAAATTAAAATTAATGATGTTCATGTTCCTCTACCGCAGCCCCAATAAACAAGGCCGACAGCATAGTAAAAATAAACGCTTGAAGGAATGCTACCAGCAATTCCAGTACTGTAATAAAAAGTGCGAAAGGAACCGAAATTCCGGCAACCCCAGCATTTTCCAATATAAATATCAAGGCTAATAAACTTAGGATAATAATGTGCCCTGCTGTAATATTAGCGAATAGACGAATCATTAATGCAATAGGCTTTATTAGCAGCCCAAGCAATTCTACAACCGCCAGGATAGGTTTTACAAAAGTTGGTATACCCGGCATCCACAGTGTGTGCTTCCAAAAATCCTTATTCCCGTTAAACACTATTAACACAAGGGTAAAAAGCCCTAAGGAAACAGTTACCGCAATATTCCCGGTAACGTTAGCTGCACCAGGCAGCAGGCCTAACAGGTTTGTAATCCATATAAAGAAAAACACAGTTAGCAAAAACGGCATAAACTTCATATACTTCTTATCGCCAATTTGAGGCTTTGCAATTTCATCGCGCACAAAAAGAACCAATGTTTCTAAAATATTATTGAAACCGGCAGGAGCCTTTTTACTCTTTTTATGATGCCCGGCCAGGCCAAAGAAGAAAATCAACATTAAAATAACCGTTAAAAGCATAGCGGCCACATTCTTGGTAATAGAAAAATCCCAGGGCTTACTGGCATTTATAACATTATGCTCTTCATCAAACTCTACAGTTTCTGCACCCGCATCTAATTTGTATATATCTTCATGATAATTCACAAAACGCATACCGTCCTTTTCAACCACGTATTTCCCTTCGGTATCGTGATGAAACTCACTTGACATAAAGGTTACAAATCCATCTTCTTTAGTGTAAAGAATTACGGGAAGGGGCAAAGTAACCGAACTATCTCCCGCGCCAAAAAAATGCCATCCATGGGCATCGCCAATATGATGCATAATCATATCGGTAGGATTAAAATCATTTTTACTTTCTTCTGCCTGAGAATCATCCTTGGCAAAAGCGTTAAAAGGAAGTAAGGCTAAGGCTAGTGTAAACGTCACTATAATCTTTAAAGATTTATGTGCTATCATAGTACCTGTTCTGCTTAAAATTATGGGCTCTAAATTCGGGTGCAAAGGTATACTTTTAATTTTTATTTGAAAGCACCCCAACTAAAATTTTAGCAAAAGTGTTATTTTTTGCATTATTACTGACAAACAGGAGCTTAAGCTTTGTTTATTAGTTTCACCGCATATAGCGTCTCAAAGATCAAAAACAAAAAATAAGGAATAAAAAACGCAAGAATATTACTAAATACGCCATCTAAACCACTTAAAACCAGAGGAAGCAAGAAAATTACGGCCATCACCATTTTTAACAAACTTAATCCCATAAAAGCAAAACCGGTATTTTCGGTAAAATTACGGTAAACAAAAACCAGGATTGAATAAATTAGAAAGGTGGCCACAAAATGAAAAAGGTAGATACTAAAACTACTGTAGTAGAAATCTAACTCTAAAACATACTGTTGTAAAAGAAATTGTATTAACCACAAAAACAAAGTAAAAGGCAACAATCGCTTTAAGAAAGCCAGTAAATCATTTTTCATATTTTTCGTCTTCTTCGCTCATTTTAATTACACTTCTATAGACCTGGTAAAGCGCTATAAAAACCCCTAATAAGGATAATGAAATCGTAAATACAGAATATTTATTGGGGAACTCACCATCTAACCATATCCCCAATAAAACGCCTCCGGCAATAATGATTCCCATTTGAAAAGCAATATTCACAAAAACCATGTATTTATTCAGGTTATCTTTTTTCATACTTTAAACCGAAAAAAAATACTAATTTATTGGTTTTGGATATTCTTCCAAATTCTTCTGAATTTGAACAACTCTATAATTCTCGGTCGAAATTTTAACTGGTTCTTTTTCCACCAGATAGTCTTCATTTATTTGAAGTAATTCGGCAAAGCCTTTGGCTCTTTCCAAATCTTTAAGACCGTGAACCATTACAAAAACCTCTTCTTGGCTATAAACATCTACAGAAACCGAAAGATGGTTATAATTAACATCGGAAATGGCTGTTTTTATTTTTTCTTCTAAAGCTATGGCAGCTTCTTTTTCTGCAAGTTTATACCTATAAAGCAGTTTATAATTTTGCTGAAGGCTATCTGCATTAAACTCCAGGCCGCTTAATTTTGGAATTGTTTTATTTAGAATTTCCTGGGCCTTTTTTCCTTCTGCGCTTTGCGGGTAGGTTAGTGCCACGTGGTTTAATGCGCTTTTATAGGCATCTAGACCTAAAAGCCTGCCACTGGCCTGGGCTTTTAAAAGTTCTAATTTGGGTACAATTGCGTCTCCAGAAAATTCTGAGATATATCTATTCGATTCAGAAATAACCTTATCAAAATTCTGTGCTTTAAAATCGCGATACAGCTGTGCATAAATCGCTTCAGGAACATTTTTATCTTCCTGAATGCTTTCAGGATTCAAAATATAGGCCGCGTAACGCGAATCGGGATAATCAGTTACAATTTCAGCCCTCATTTTATCGGCGCTTAACGCCTGACCTGTGTTTTGGTAAATCTGGTATAAATTATACATCGCAGGCAAAACAAAACGCTCTTCTGAAGACATTTCTAAAACCGCCTCGAGTCTATCCTGTGCCATCTGGTATTCCCCGAAGTTTTCTTTATAAATCACCCCCAGCTGATAATAGGCAAAATCGCGATCACGAGTTAAAGTGTCCAAAACTGCCGAATCTGTAGGAATTTGATTAATATAGGTATAGGGATCTAATCTTGGATCGTTATCCAAAACCTGTTGCGACAGTCCTGTTTCTTCTGCTACAGCATCTTCATTTTCAAAGCTCACTTCTGCCCAACGCCAATTGTCGGCCAGTGGCCTCTCACCCCATTGATTCAGAAAATCCTGCCTACCCTGTTGTACTCGAGTTTCGTTATAAAAATAAAATGTACGCGAAGAATTGGGCTGTTGTCCTGAAGCTATGTTTGGCAAAGCTACTGGTAAAATACTTGCAGTCTCATCGGCCTCTAAACGGGTACGCAAATTGGAGGTGTAGTCTTTAAAATAGTCTAACTGCGCCGCAGATGTCATTTGGCTTAAACGCAATATACTATCGTTTTTATAAGCTATCCCCTCATATTTTATAACATCTTCTAAATTATCCCTTTTTTTCTTTATAGTTCTAAACTCCCTAAGTTTGGGATTCATCTCTGCCAGGGTACTATCAAAATATTTACTTGCCAATACATACTTGCTGTTGTCGAAATTTATATTTGCCAGTATCTCGTAATTAATAGACCGCAGGTAAATATCGCTGGCGGGTGCCCTCAAGGATTTTTTATAATATTCTACGGCTGTTTCGGTAGAGTCCAGGCGGTTATAATATTCACCAATTTGAAAATAAATTTTGTCTAAATACGGCCTGTTTTCACGGTCTTCCTCCAGGTCTCGAAGCATTTCCCTTAATTCATAATTATTTCCCTGCCCCAATTGAAAATTTCGTGCTTTTTGCACATAGGCATTAATCATATACACCCTGGGGGATTTTCTGTTTAGGTCTATAACCGCATCAAAGGCAGCATTGGCTTTGGCAAGCTCACCCATACGATTATAAAGTTGGCCGAGAATATAAAAATAGCGGCCCTTTTCTTCGTTTTTATCGGTAAACTCTGCGGCGTTACTTAATGGAACTATCGCACTATCTAAATGCTTAAGGTTGATATATGCCTGGGCCATAGTGGCACTGGCATCGGCAATATCCTGATCTTCCAGATATTCCAAATCCAAGACTTTTTTTAGATTATTAATAGCCAGTCTATTATTTTCCAGACGCATATGGGTCTTTTCCCGCCAAACCCGGGCGTGAATAATATTGTTACTGGCAGGGTAACGCCTTAAGATATAGTTGAAAGCTTCCAGTGCAGGAATAAAACGCTGATCGAAATACCTGGCTTTCCCCAATAATAGATAAGCTTCATCGATTTGGGGATTTCTCTCTTTCCCTTCAATAAGCATGGCGTGGCGCTGAATAGCTTTTACAGCCTTTTCTTCAGCATAACCAAAATTCTGATTTCGAACACTGTCTGGTAAAACAATATTTTCGTCAATTTGCATACGTTCTATGGGCAGTATATCCCAATAGTTATCGGCATAGTTTTGGTTAAGCTCTTCTTTCCCCTGTTGCAGGCCAATATTACCATTGTAAAGGGTATTATACTCTGTAGTAACCGCGTGCCAATTTCGGTTTAAAAAGGTGTTCTTTTTTCGGGAACAGCCCGCAATACTCCCTAGAAAGAGTATAAACAAAATAAGTTTGGTAATTATTTTCAAAATCAACCGGTTCTGGATGGCTTTATAACTAAAAATCAGAAAGTTTAGTGTGCAAAAATACGCTTCTTTTTATAAATGCAAACCTAATTAAGATAGTTCTTCAGCCTGAGTTACTTCTACCTCACCAGAAAAATAGCGTTCTAACTCACTTAAAGTAGCTTCAGAAGTTTTAATATCTTTTACCACTTCACCTTTATCCAAAACTACTATTCGTTCACAAACCTCGGTTACATGAATAAGGTCATGGCTAGAGATTAACACTGTAACCTCTCTATTTTCAGTAAGTTCTTTAATAATTTTTTTTAAGCGAATTTGGGTGGTAGGATCTAAATTAGCAAAAGGTTCATCTAAAATAACCACTTTAGGGTTTCCTATTAAAGCAGCTACAATCCCTACTTTTTTCTGATTTCCCTTAGAGAGATCGCGTAAATATTTTTTTCGGCCTAAAATCTCACCGTGAAAAAAATCTTCAAAATTCGTTAAAAACGAATCGATATCAGCTTTATTGGCTCCTCTTAATTCACCCACGAAATAAAAATATTCTTCGGGGGTTAAATAGCCAATCAAAAAACTTTCATCTATAAAGGAAGCAGTAAAAGGTTTCCAGTCTTCGCTTTGACTAACGGTGATCTCATGGTTAAAAATATTTCCGGCAGTAGGCTGGATTAAATCAAGCAGTAAGCTGAAAAAGGTAGTTTTTCCGGCTCCATTATTCCCAACCAGACCAAAACTTTCCCCTTCAGGAATATCTAAATGTTCTATGTTCAAAACTTTTGTTCCGCCGTAAACTTTACTAAGATTCGTAGCTGTTATCATATTTATAATTTTATTCACCGGTTTGTTTAAAACCATTAATCATTGCATATTTTCTTTTTTGATAAACCCCGGCAATGTATTTCATTAAACTAGCTCGCAACAGCAACCCTAACAGTCCCAAACCAGAAAGAGCAATTAAGCCTGCTTCAAAACTTATAAAAAAGTTTAGAAGCCAGAAAATTAAAACAGGTAAAAACATTAAAGGAATACCAACAATCCATTGAGCGGCTCCTGTACCCTGATAGTTCATAAACGGACTCTTATCAAGATCTATCCTTTTTTTATTAAAAGAACCGGAATAAAGTAGAATAGGGATATTCACACCAATATTATATAAAGCTGCAACCATATTTATCAATAAAATATCCCACCCAAAATAAATATATGGAGTGCTTAAAATAGCCAGTACAATCACACTACAACTAATTAGCATTGCTTTGGAGGATAGGTAATCTTTAAGCGGAATATTTTGCGCCATAATCATGGGGTAATAAGAGGCATCCCAGGAAGGCACAAATTGACCAAAATTGATCATAAAAATTCCGGTCATAAAAACACCTACAAATACATACATAGCCGGGTGCCCGTACATATCGCCTGGATAAATAAACAAGCCGTAACCCAACAAAAGCAACGACATATAAATTGTGGTCTTAGGTCTTTTATTTCTCCAAATAAGTTTTAAATCTAATTGAAGAAAAGGTGCGAGAACTCCAAATTTTTTAGTCCATTCAAAATTCTTTGTATCGGCATCTTTTTGTTTTTCTTTTAAACCTGCATCAAGGTAAAACTTGCTTTCAAGGTTTAATTGGTTCCATTTATATAGCATAATTAGCAGAACTATAGGCAAAACAGCAAGATAAGGATTCAAAACAAGGAAATCCATCATTTTACCAAACCAAAAACTAATCTCGAAAACTTTAAAATATTCCAATATTCCAAGAATCACAACTGCTAAGATTGCGGGAATTAAGGCCTTTAAATTATCAGTAAACTTCTTTTTAATAAGAAAGTTTAAAAAATTCACACATTGCGTGGCAGCAATCATGGCTATCATCCATCCTATAATATTCCAGATGCCATAATCGCCTTTGTTAATACAAAAAATCCCGAATGGTATAATTATAAATAGGGGCAGAAAGTTAAAAAAAGAATACATGGACTTAAGCAGCACAAAGTTCACTGCTTTTCTTCTGGAAATAGGTAAATTTAAAAGCGGTTTTATATCTAACACCGGCAATGTTTGAATCATAAACCTAAAACCAAGCTCGAACACCAGCCAGAGTAAAACAAACCGATTTACCATTTGTAAAGGGTCCTGATTAGGAAAGGTTTCCTGTAATAATGGGTAGAGACCAATCCCTAAGGCCAAGAATGCCACCGAAAAATATAAGGCCAGAAAAATTAAGAAGATTTTTAACCCTATATTCTTCCCAAGACTGGCAGAACGAAAAAAAGACTTCCACTCTAACCACAAAAATCGTTGAAACATAATTTTTAAGAATTTCCCCACTAAACGGGATTAAATAAGCATTGGCCTAAATTAAATTTAAAGGTATCTCCAGACCAAAATATAGCTCATATTCATATTTTACCTATCACTTACTTTACAAGTATAGAAATTTAGGCATTTGTTACACTCTTTAATTTCACATACTTTGTATTTTTGCAAAAAATATTTTTTGATGAGTAAATTTTTTCCTTTAGAGATAAAAGAAGTAATTAGGGAAACCCCACAAGCAGTAAGCTTGTCTTTTAATATTCCGGAAAACTTAAAAGAGGAATTTAAGTTTGATGCAGGCCAGTATATTACCATAAAAACAAAAGTAGGTGATGAAGAGATAAGACGTGCTTATTCCCTTTGTTCGGCCCCTAATTCGGGAGAGTTTAAAGTAACGGTAAAAGAGGTAGAAGGTGGGAAATTCTCAGTAATTGCCAATAACAAACTCAATGCAGGAGACATTCTGGAAGTTCATCCGCCAGAAGGAAAATTTATTTTAAAACCTACCGGTGAAGCAAAAACGTATGCAGCCTTTGCTGCCGGAAGCGGGATAACACCAGTGCTTTCTATTATAAAAACCGTTTTGAGCGAAGAGCCTAAAAGTAGGTTTGTGCTTACCTACGGAAACAAATCTCCGGAAGAAACCATTTTTTTTAAAGAGCTACTTGAATTGCAAGCTAAATTTGCCGACAGGCTTTTTATAGAGTTTGTATACAGCCGAACAAGAGAGGATAATTCCCATTTTGGACGTATAGAAACCAGCACGGTAAACTTTGTTGTAAAGAACAAATTTAAAGATCAGGCTTTTGATGCTTTTTACCTTTGTGGTCCCGAGGAAATGATAAACCAGGTAAGTGATGTTTTAAAACAAAACGGAATTACCGAAGACAAAATTCTTTACGAACTATTTACCACTGAAGAAACAGGCGCCATAGAAACCAATGTTGAAGGTAAAACCGAACTTACGGTTATGGTAGATGACGAGGAAACCACCTTTTCTATGGATACCAAAGATACGGTACTGGATGCTGCTTTAGAGCAGGATTTAGACGTACCTTATTCCTGCCAGGGTGGTATTTGCAGCAGTTGTATTGCCAGAATCACCGAAGGAAAGGCCGAAATGCGTAAAAATCAAATTCTAACCGATGACGAAGTGGAAGAAGGTTTAATCTTAACCTGCCAGGCACAACCTCTTACGCCAAAGCTTAAGGTAGATTACGACGATGTCTAGTATGCCAGGCAAGAAAGTCTTGCTAAGCACTCTTGTAAAGAATACATAAATTTTATGCTGAAACTCAAAAATGTCTCTTTTGCCTATGCTGAAGAACCGGTTTTAAAAAACATAAGTTTTAAGCTTGAAAAAGGAGAAAACCTTTCGGTAATTGGAGAAAGCGGCTGTGGTAAAAGTACGCTGCTTAAACTTATTTACGGCCTGCTTCATACCGATGGTGAGATTTTTTGGGAAGAAAAAGAATTATTGGGACCCAATTTTAACCTGGTGCCCGGAGAGGCTTTTATAAAATATTTAGCCCAGGATTTCGATCTTATGCTTCCTTTAAGTGTAGCCGATAATATTGGAAAATACCTTAGCAACCAATATCCGCACAAAAAGAAGCAGCGTATAAAAGAATTATTGGAAGTGGTTGAAATGACCGAGCTAGCCGATAAGAAAGCGAAACTTTTAAGCGGCGGCCAGCAACAGAGGGTTGCCCTGGCTCGGGCACTGGCAAAGCAACCCGAACTGCTTTTACTGGACGAACCTTTTAGCCATATAGACCACTTTAGAAAAAATAATTTAAGGCGAAGACTTTTTGCTTACCTAAAGGACCACAATATCGCCTGTATAGTGGCCACGCATGATAGTACCGATGCACTTTCTTTCGCCGACAAAACTATCGTCCTGAAAAATGCAAAAATCTATGCTGAAAATTCCCCGCAGAATTTATACGAAACCCCACCAAATAAATATGTAGCGTCCCTTTTTGGAGATGTAAACGAACTTATGCTAAAGGATTTGGCTAAAGATGAAAGCAGCCGGAAAAAAGTGATTCTTTACCCGGAAGAAATAAAACTTTCCAAAACCTACGGAATAGAAGCAACAGTAAAAAAATCCTGGTTTAAAGGTGAAAACTGGTTAATTGAAGCCGAACTAAACGGAAAAACTATCTATTTTAATCATTCACAGGAATTAAAAGAAGGCAAAAGGATAAAGCTTAAAATTTCAGAAAAATTAATCGAATCTAGATTGAAGTAAGTTTCGCCACGAATAACCGAATAATTCTAGTCGATAGACTGTAGTCATTAGCCGTTAGATAGAAAATTATGGCCCCAAAAAAGGCCTACTATCCAGGGATAAACACCATTTCTTCAAGGAGAGGTGTCCGCAGATCGGAGGGGTTTGATCTTGTTTCTTGTTTTTTCCTTTTTTACTATCATCATTACGAGCGCCCGAAGGAGCGCGGTAATCTACTGAATGAGAGTTTCTATTTGTGCAGATTGCTTTAGTCGTACCTTCTTAGCAATCACACATTGTTTTTTTGTGTCGTCACCCCACCTTTATTTATTCCCTCCCTTTAAAAGTAGAGGAGGTATTTTATAGAATATTCGTGTAATCGCGGCTAAGCATTTTTAATTTAAAACACTTCAAGGATTTTAGCTGTTTTTCCGTTGAAAGTAATTTCTTCTCCAACTTTTTTATGTAGCAATAATTGCGCGATGGGAGAATTAGCACCTATAGCAAAATACGCTTCGCCCTCTACAATAATACGATCTGCCGGAATCGCTATAAAATAATTAGCCATATTGGTCTTTACCGCAGCCCCCAATTGAGCGGAGCCATTGTTAGTTCTACTTTTAGCAAGATTAAGCGTATTTCTAAGATTTTTAAATTGCTGTAATTGTCCCGATAATTTATTCCATTCCAGGTTTATCATTTCCCGCCCGGTTTCATATTTATCGCCCGCACTGCTTTTGGTTTCGTTCTCCAGGTCGATTTCAAGTCCGCCCATAGCAACTTCAATACGCTTTATACGTTCTTCCACATAAGCCTCGCAAGCTTTATATAATTTCTCTTTTATTAAATTCATGAGTTTTTTAGCTAAAAGCTATACATAGTTTTTTCAGTGGTCATCCTGAATTTATTTCAGAGCCTGCTCCGAATCTTTTCGGGAATCTAAGTGTTTAATAATCCAAACATATAAGAATCTGAAACAAGTTCAGATTGACGATAAATGAAATTATTGTAAAATTTACTCCAAATGAAATCTTCCATAATTCTGCATTTGCCGCACAATCCAGTTTTTCCTCTCATTTATATAACTACTCGCAGGGTTTGCCTTATATTCCCTGGGATTAGGCAAAATAGCGGCAATTGCAGCGGCTTCGTAAATAGAAAGGTTCGCAGCCGATTTATTAAACCAATGCTTGGCTGCAGCTTCAGCCCCGTAAACTCCTTTCCCCATCTCAATACTATTCAGGTACACCTCTAAAATTCGTTCTTTGCTCCAAAAAGTTTCGATTAAAAACGTAAAATAAACCTCCAGGCCTTTTCTAAACCAATTTCTTCCCGGCCATAAAAACACATTCTTTGCAGTTTGCTGGGAAATTGTGCTGGCGCCACGCACCCGCTTTCCTTTCTGGTTATCTTCTATGGCCTTTTCTATAGCTTCAAAATCGAAACCATTATGTTTTACAAAGTTTTGATCTTCACCGGCAATTACGCCTAACTGTAAGTGTTGGGAAATATCTTCCCGGGACACCCAGGTATGCCGAATTTCTTCTTCGGGATTCTCAAAATACCGAATAGCCATTAAAGGGGTAAAGGGCACCGGTAACCATTTATATAGCAAGACCATAAAAATGGAAAACAGAAGTAAAACACTTATCAGTTTTAGGATAAATTTGAAAAATTTCTTCATCATATTATCAATTCTGAAAGTTCCTTTCCTACTAAACTGCCAATGGCAACGCCCATCCCGCCTAATCGCACTCCGCAATAAACGTTTTCTGAAATCTGTTTTACTATGGGCTTTTTCTGTTTTCCAACGCCCATAATTCCGCTCCAGCGATGTTCAATTTCAAAAGAAGTTTCGGGCAAAATAGTATTTTTAAGTAATTCCTCAAGTTTCTGCTGAATAAGTTTTGTTTGCGCCATTTCGGTGGTTTCTTCCGTCTTAAAGTCCAGGTTCCTACCACCGCCAAAAAGAATGCAATCGTCAATATTCCTGAAATAATAATAGCCTTTATCTAAATGAAATGTGCCTTTGATTTTCAGATTTTTAATCGGTTTGGTAATCAACACCTGGGCACGTGCCGGTTTTACCTGCGCAATCCCCAATTTCTCTGAAAAACCATTAGTAGCTATCAATAATTTCCTTGCTAAAAATTCTAATTTATCGGTTTTAATCTTTACAGAATTTTTGGCCTCCGTGAATTCTTCAACGTTAACATTATTCAGGATTTTGATGCCGGCCTTTTGCACTTTGTATAGCAGAGTTTCCATCATTTCCCCGGTATTTAACTGCCCTTCAAACTGATTAAAAATGAGTTTTTTCTCTATATTCCTAAATCCGAAGCTATCTTTTTGAATACTAAACACAGCCTCTCCAAACAGCGGTTCCAGCATTTTATTGAGCTCAGGTAGCTTTGCTTTACATTCTTCAAAAAGTGGCCGATCTTCTTTGGTAAAAAGTTCGTAGCCCCCATATTCCTTATAGCCTATGTTTTTATCTCCCAAATTCTTCCGAAGCAAATTCAAGCCCTTTAACCGCTTTTGAATAAGCTGCAGCACTTCCTCTTCAGAATGGGAATTTAGATCATCCAAGATTTCAGAGATACTTCCAAAACAGGCAAAACCGGCATTTTTTGTACTTGCTCCGTTTGGTAACATGCCGCGTTCTAAAACCAGGATGTTAGATTTTGGAAATCGCGTTTTTAAGTTTAGAGCACAATTTAGGCCCGTAATCCCGCTACCGACAATGCAAAAATCAATATTTGAAAACCAGGTTTTGGTTTCCCAGTAAGAAAGGTTCATTAGGCTTGGTTAATTTTTAATGAAAATACGAAATAAATAATGAGGCTACATAAAAACTCCAGCCGACATAGTTTAATCTTTTTCTGGATTTTTAACGCATTTAGATTGTCAAGATATTAGATTCTGAAATAAATTAAGGCTGACGAAGGAAAATTGTTCAAGTAAACTACCTCAGGTTAATATGCCCTTTTGGCGATGCTAATAAAAAAAGACCTCACAGGTTTAGAAAATCTGTGAGGTCTTATGCTTAAATATTCCAGATGTTAGATTCTGAAACAAGTTCAGAATGACGCCGAAACTTAATCTTATTCGAGTGATTTCATTTCAAAATCTTCCATAAACTTAGTGGTGTAATTCCCATCAATATAATCGGGATGGTCCATAAGTTGTCTATGGAACGGGATTGTGGTTTTAATACCTTCTATCACGAATTCATCTAATGCGCGTTTCATTTTATTGATCGCCTCTTCCCTGGTTTGGGCGGTAGTAATCAATTTCGCAATCATAGAATCGTAGTTTGGCGGAATAATATACCCACTATAAACGTGCGTATCTATTCTTACTCCATGGCCACCGGGTGCGTGAAGATTTGTGATCTTCCCCGGCGAAGGCCTAAAGCCGTTATAAGGATCTTCGGCATTAATTCGGCATTCTATAGAGTGTAATTTTGGGAAATAATCTTTACCCGAAATTGGAACTCCCGCTGCAACCAGGATTTGCTCCCTAATAAGATCGTAATCTATTACCTGTTCGGTAATTGGGTGCTCTACCTGTATACGGGTGTTCATTTCCATAAAGTAGAAATTACGGTGTTTATCTACCAAAAACTCTACAGTACCTGCACCTTCGTATTTAATGTATTCTGCGGCCCTTACGGCTGCCTCTCCCATTTTTTCCCGAAGGCTATCGGTCATAAAAGGAGAAGGTGTTTCTTCGGTTAATTTCTGGTGACGGCGTTGTACCGAGCAGTCCCTTTCAGAAAGGTGACATGCTTTCCCCCTACTGTCTCCAACTACCTGAATTTCTATATGGCGAGGCTCTTCAATGAGCTTTTCCATATACATATCATTATTATCAAAAGCTGCAGCCGATTCCTGTCTTGCAGAATCCCATGCAGCTTGCAGGTCTTCTTCCTTCCATACGGCACGCATACCTTTACCACCACCACCTGCAGTAGCTTTTAGCATAACCGGGTAACCAATTTCCTTGGCTATTTTTTTACATTCCTCAAAATCTTTAATAATCCCTTCCGATCCCGGTACACAGGGAACCCCGGCAGCTTTCATAGTAGCTTTAGCTGTTGCTTTATCCCCCATTTTTCCAATCATTTCGGCAGAAGCACCTATAAATTTAATATCGTGCTCTTCACAAATTTTTGAAAATTTTGCGTTTTCAGAAAGAAAACCATAACCGGGGTGAATAGCATCGGCATTGGTAATTTCTGCCGCAGCTATGATGTTTGAGATTTTAAGATAAGATAAATTACTGGGAGGAGGCCCTATACATACGGCCTCATCGGCAAACCTTACGTGAAGGCTTTCAGCATCTGCGGTAGAATAAACCGCCACTGTGCTAATTCCCATTTCTTTACAGGTACGAATTACGCGTAAAGCGATCTCGCCCCTGTTTGCAATCAATATTTTTTTAAACATACCTATTGTTTTTTTGGCCCAGGACAAAATGCCTTAAGCTAAATGGGCAGTAATTTATGATGGATCTACTAAGAATAAAGGCTGATCGAATTCTACCGGTGAAGCATCGTCTACCAGTACCTTTACTATTTTTCCTGAAACTTCGCTCTCTATCTCATTAAAAAGTTTCATAGCTTCAATCACACAAAGCACATCTCCTTCTTTAACCGAATCTCCAACTTCTACAAAGGTTGGTTTATCTGGAGAAGGTTTGCGATAGAAAGTTCCAATAATTGGAGATTTTACCGTAATATATTTTGAATCGTCTTCTGCAGCCGATTTACTCTCTTTTTGTTGTGGTGCACTTTCTTCCTGAGATGGTGCCGGTGCATGTGGTTGCTGCGGTTGTACTTGCGCAGGCATTTGTGGCATTTGGCCACCCATTGGCACTTGTTGAACAATAGTTTCTTTTTCGTCTGAGCCTGTTCTAATCGTAATTTTCACATCGCCCGTCTCCAGTTTTACCTCGCTGGCACCAGACTTGGCCACAAACTTTATTAAATTCTGAATTTCTTTTAAATCCATAATGTTAGGGTGTTGGTTTTTTTAAGAATTATATGCCCATTTTAAGTAGATTGCTCCCCAGGTGAAGCCGCCTCCAAATGAAGCAAAAACTAAATTATCTCCTTTTTTGAATTGCTTTTCGTAATCTCCAAGCAATAAAGGCAAAGTAGCCGATGTAGTATTTCCATAGCGCTCAATGTTCATAAGCACTTTATTATCTTCAAGGCCCATACGCTGAGCCGTAGCTCCTACAATTCGTTTATTTGCCTGGTGTGCAATAAGCCAATCTACATCATCATTGTTTAATTTATTGCGCTCCATAATTTGTTCGCTAACGCCTGCCATATTAGACACTGCAAACTTAAATACAGTTTTGCCATCCTGCCTTACATAATGTAATTTTTTAGCTACTGTTTCCTCGGTTGGAGGCATTAGTGAACCGCCGGCTTCTATTTTTAGGGATTCCCTTCCAATAGAATCGCTTCTTAAGATTTCATCCTGTAAACCAAGGCCTTCTTCATTAGGCTCCATAAGTACTGCACCTGCACCATCGCCAAAGATAATACAGGTAGTCCTATCGGTATAATCGATTATAGAAGACATTTTATCGGCCCCAATCACTAATACCTTTTTATATCGGCCAGATTCAATATAGGCCGAAGCCGTAGACATGGCATATAAAAATCCGGAACAAGCGGCCTGAAGATCATATCCAAACGCATTGGTAGCACCAATTTGCGTAGCGATATGAACCGCTGTAGCGGCTACAGGTAAATCTGGAGTTGCAGAAGCCAAAAGCACCAAATCTATCTCTTTTGGATCGAGATTTGATTTCTCTATCAAATTTTTGGCTGCTTCTATTCCTAAAAATGAAGTTCCTTTATTAGGGTCTTTTAAAATTCGGCGTTCTTTAATACCGGTTCGGCTGAAGATCCATTCATCGTTGGTCTCCACCATCTCTTCCAACATTTTGTTGGTTAACACATCCTCGGGTACATAGGTACCCACAGCGGTAATGGCTGCTGTGATTTTATTCATAGATTTCACTTTAATACCCATTCTACGCCCATAGAGACGTAAAAAGCCTAAAGAAAAGTACTAATTTTTCTTTAACTGGGCGTGCAAATTAAGGTCTTTTTAGCACTTATTCAACTTGAAACAAAAAACTCTCACGTGGGTGAGAGTTTTTATAAAAGTTAAAGCTCTATGTTCAATTAAGCTTCTATTTCTTCTGTATTATCAATTAGGACCTGGCCTCGGTAATATAATTTACCCTCATGCCAGTGTGCTCTATGGTACAAATGAGCCTCTCCTGTTGTAGGATCTGTAGCTATTTTTGGTACCGAAGCTTTATAATGTGTCCTTCTTTTATCTCTTCTTGTTTTAGAGATTTTTCTCTTTGGATGTGCCATGGCTTGCTGTTATTTATCGTTTAATAAGTTTTTTAATTTATCCCAGCGAGGATCTATTTCATCCTCATCATTTTTATTCTCGTTATTACTAATACTTAATTCTTCAAGTTTATCCAGTACGTCTGAATCTAAGGTGCCATCTTCTACCCCAGGATGAACCCTTTTTAAAGGCACAGAAAGCACAATAAGCTCATAAATATATTGCTGAACATTTATTTCATATTCACCGTGGGGCAAAATTAATAAATCTTCATTTTCGTCATTATATTCTTCACCAAATTTCACAACCAAATATAAACTGCCTTCAATAGGCTGATTATATGGCTCATTGGTGATATCACAATTTACGTTAACCGCACCGGAAGCTTTAAAAGTAAGCTCCATCATTGTTGTTTTTTTCTCCAACAACAAATCAATTTTCACATTGGCACTGTTAAGATCGTCGTACTCAAAATGCTCAAAGAACTTATTGTCAATGTCGTATTCAAACTGGTGTTCCCCCAGCTTTAACCCTACAAAAGGGATTGTATACGCTGCTAAATTCCTCATCTCATCATCAGTTTCATGCCATGAGCCGCTTAGGCTTAGGCGGGTGCAAATATATAAAAATTAATAAATTAGAGCCTTGTTATAAACAATTTTTTGTTTATAACTTTCTACCCTGTTTCTTTAAGGGGTTTTTGGTAAGCTCCTTATATTCTTCACGGCATTTATAAATTTCTATTGCCCGAAAAACGGCCTCTTTAAATGAATTAATATTTGCCGAGTTAGTACCCGCAATCTCAAAAGCGGTACCGTGATCTGGCGAGGTTCTCACTTTGCTCAACCCGGCGGTAAAATTTACTCCATTACCAAAAGAAAGGGTTTTAAAAGGAATTAGGCCCTGGTCGTGGTAAGAGGCCACCACAGCATCAAAATTCACGTAATTTTTAGAACCAAAAAAGCTATCGGCCGAAAATGGACCAAAAACCAAATCTCCTTTATCCCGCAATTTCTGAAGCGTAGGTTTTAAAACTTCTTCATCTTCTTTCCCAATAACCCCGTTATCGCCACTATGCGGATTAATACCTAAAACTGCTATTTTAGGTTTCTGAACCCTAAAATCCTGCTTCAAAGTGTCCTGGATAATTTTCAATTTCTTTTCAATTAATTGGGGTGTAATGGTATTCGCAATATCCTTTAGGGCCACATGATCTGTAAGTAAACCTATTTTCAATGTATCGGTAATCATAAACATGAGGCTTTCGCCCTCCAGTTCTTTTGCCAAATAATCTGTATGGCCTGGAAAATTAAACTCGGCAGACTGGATGCTATGTTTATTGATGGGAGCGGTCACCAAAACATCTATTTGGTCTTCTTTAAGCGCGCTTGTTGCAGCCTGTAAAGATTTAAACGCATAGCTTCCTACTTTTGGATCTTCCTCTCCAAAATTTATATTCACACCTTCTTTCCAAACATTTACCACATTAATCTTTCCATCTATCGCTTTAGAGGCATCGTCTATTCCCTGAAAATGTAAAGAAAGCTTAAACTGTTTCTTTAAAAAAGTAAGCACTTTGGTTGAAGCAAAAATAATAGGCGTACAAAAATCCAGCATTCGGGAATCATCAAAGGTTTTTAGCATTATTTCACTGCCAATTCCATTTAAATCTCCTATACTTATTCCTAATTTCACCTTTTCTGCTTGCTTCATCTGCTTAAAATTATCGGGATTCGCTATTTAATGAATTACTAACAATATTGTTTCAGATTTAAATCTGAATTTGTTGGTCGGTATTTCATTAAACTTCTCCTGTTTATTTCTATTTTTACATCACAAATGTAAGAATAATCCAAAGATATGTTTACCGGAATTATTGAAGAAGTAGGAGAAGTAAGTCGCGTTCAGAACGAAGGTGGAAATATGCATATAAGTATAAAAGCAACGATGACACCCGAATTAAAAATAGACCAAAGTGTAGCCCATAATGGTGTTTGTCTTACCGTAGTTTCTATTGCTGAAAATGAATATACCGTAACCGCGGTGGCTGAAACCCTGGCAAAAACCAATTTAAAGCATTTACAGGAAAATGCACCGGTAAACCTGGAAAGAGGAATGAAACTCGGCGCCAGGCTTGACGGTCATATTGTGCAAGGACACGTAGATCAAACCGCAGTTTGTAAAAAAGTAACCGAAAAAGATGGTAGCTGGGAGTTTACTTTTGAATATGACCCGGCCCTACAAAATATTACCATAGAAAAAGGTTCTATTACTGTTAATGGCGTGAGCCTTACTGTAGTGAATTCAAAAAGGAATGAATTTAGCGTGGCTATAATTCCCTATACCTATAAACATACCACCTTTAAGTTTCTAAAAGAGGGGGATCTTGTAAACCTGGAATTTGATGTGATAGGGAAATATGTAAAACGTATCCAGGAATTAAAATAACTATTTTCTTTTCCTAAGATGATGAATCCCCAAGCCCAAACCGGCAGCTAGTAAAGCCGAAATCCCAAAATCTATAGGGAGACCGGGAGGAGGAGGTACGCTATCACCAGACACTCCTTCCATTTGAGGTGGCGGCAATTTATGGCTTTGCGCCTGTCCTGCTATATCTAAAGATAAAAGCAGCGCAATTATTGCACATAATATTTTTATCCTGCTCCTCATAATTTGCACCTAAATTACTGTCATAATATTAGTCACTAAAAACTCTGTATTCTATATATTAACGAGAAAGTAGGTACGTTAGTTTTGTGTAGAGGGGGCAACACCTTATAAAAATAATAAAAATTAGTTTAACTTTAACAAAACCTACTAAGTATTGTAAGGTTTTTAGCGCTTTCTTACCTGGTAAGAATTATTTCTTTTTTTTATTGACAAAACACTTGTTTTTAAAGGTTTAAGCCGTCATTAGCATCTTTTGATTATTACTATAATCTATAAATAATACTAATAGACGCCTTGAAATCAAACTCAATAAACCATACTCATTCATCTAATGTTTTTTCATAAAACATAATCAAAAAATTGTCGGACAATCTTAAAATATTCTTTTGTACCCCAATAATTAGTTTTATACATAAAAAGTGCATTTATAAGGCGAAGGTATTGAAAATACCAAAACTATCCACCCAAAATAATCCAGGATTTCACTCCAAATTATACATTTAAAAACAAAAATAACCTCGCAGAAAACCTACGAGGTATTGAGCTTTTAAGGTTGATTAAGCTTACAAATATTTAATTTAGATTATCGACTAAACCTCAATCTACAAGAGAGAGGCAAACAATAGTTATTTACTGTCTTGGTATTTATAAACCTTTACATAATCTATTAAAAATTGTTTTGGAAAAATAGAATCATCAACTTCAGGTCCTCCAAAATTTCCACCTACAGCAAGATTCAATAATAAATAAAACGGATGCCTGTAAGGGTAAGTTTTTCCATTTTTTTCTGAAGGAGAGAAGACATAGGTCTTTTTATCGTCTATATAAAAAGTAATCGCATCTTTGGTCCAGTTCATTTTAAAAACATGAAAATCTGAAGTAACATTTTCTATGGGCGTGGTTTTAATATTTTCAGTATTTCCATGACTTGCCGGTGTATGCAGCGCATTATGAATAGTATCGGGCTGCCTGCCGACAAACTCCATGATATCAATCTCGCCAGAGGCGGGCCAACCCACCTCATTTATATTAGCACCCAACATCCAAATTGCCGGCCAAAGACCGTGTCCATCGGGTAATTTTGCACGAACCTCAACAGTTCCGTATTGAAACTCGAACTTATCTTTAGTATTTACTTTTCCGCTATAATAGGCATCTCCAATTTTATTGGCCGTAATCACTAAATTTCCACCTTTTACAGCTACATAATCTTTGCTGTAAATTTGGCGCTCATTATTTCCCCAGCCACAAAGATCGGGGCAACCATCACCGGTTTCATAGCTCCAATTCTCCATATTTAGGGAATTACCATCAAAATTTTCTTCCCAAATTAGCTCCTGTGCCGTAAGAGGGAAACCTATTAAAAGAAATAGCCCGAAAATTGAAATTCTATTCTTCATACTTATTTTTTTAAACTGAATTTTACTTTTTGCAGATCACGAGAGTTTCCACCTACCATAATTTCAAACTCACCGGCCTCTGCCTCCCATTTTTTATTGACTGAATAGAACTGAAGCATTGCCTCATTCATCTGAAAAGTGACTGTTTTAGATTCTCCGGGAGCCAATTTTACCATTTTAAAACCTTTAAGTTCCTTCACGGGACGGGTGGTACTGGCTACCAAATCTCTTATATACAACTGGGCAATTTCTTTCCCTTCCCTTTCACCGGTGTTTTTTAAACTAAAACTAACTTCAATAGGATTTCCAGGAGTTAATTCTTCTTCAGATATAGATAAATTTCCGTATTCAAAAGACGTATAACTGAGCCCGAAGCCAAAAGGATAAAGCGCATCTTTCTTTTCATCGGCATAACCAGAATACGTTACGTGGGTAGGATTAAAAGGACGCCCTGTATTTTTTTGATTATAATATAAGGGTTCCTGGCCTACAGCCCTTGGAAAAGAAACCGGTAGTTTTCCTGAAGGATTGTAATCTCCCAGCAAAACATCGGCAATAGCATTTCCGCTTTCTGAACCTAATTGCCAGGCCTCAACTATAGCCGGAATATTTTCTGAAGCATAGGTGATCTCCAGTGGTCTTCCGTTAATAAGCACCAAAACAATATTCTTGTTCACCTTTTGAATTTCTTTAAGCAATTCTTTCTGAACTCCAGCCAGACCAATATCTACCTGACTTCTACCCTCGCCGGTTTGGAAGGCATCTTCTCCCAGAGCCATAATTACCAAGTCGGCTTCCGAAGCTTTGGTTATGGCCTCCTGAAAGCCCGATGTATCTGTTTTATTAATTTCTAAAGGCATTAGAAAACTTCTTTCTCCCATACCAAGGTCGGCACCTTTAGCATAACTAATCCCTACATCTTTACTCACATTATTTTGTAAACCTTCCAGTAAAGACACGGCCGAATTAGTCTCTCCCTGTGCTCTCCAGTTTCCTATTGGCGTATCTTTATCGTTGGCCAGGGGGCCAATTACCGCAATTTTTTTAACAGAATCCTGAATGGGAAGTAAACCATTTTCATTCTTTAATAGCACAATAGATTTTTTAGCTACATCGCGAGCTACAGCTTTATGCTCTTCAAAAGATATTTGGTCTAAAAGCTCCGGATTGGCATATAAATAAGGGTCGTCAAAAAGGCCCAGCTTAAACTTTACCCTAAGTACTCTTTTTACGGCATCATTTATATATTCTTCGCTTACTTTTCCTTCTTCTACAAGACTTAACAGGCCAATTTCGTAGGCACCGCCTTCCATGTCCATATCGCTACCTGCATTTAAAGCTAATTGGGCCGCGTGTTTTTTATCCCTGGCCAGGCCGTGGGCTATCATTTCTGGAATAGAACCCCAATCTGAAACTACAAATCCGTTCCAATTCCAATCTCTTTTCAAGATATCCCTTTGTAAAGTTATATGTGCAGTCGCCGGTGTACCGTCTATATCGTTAAACGAATTCATAAAAGTAGCAACACCTGCCTTGGCTGCTGCCTTAAAGGGAGGAAGAATGGTATTGTGCAATTCATTTTCGCCAATATGTACCGTATTATAATCTCTCCCGGCTTCGCCAAAACCATAACCGGCAAAATGTTTGGCGGTAGCCGCTATAGTATGCGGGTTGGCAAGATCGTTACTCTGGTAGCCTTGTACTTTAGCAACCGCTACTTTAGAAGTTAGATAAGGATCTTCGCCAGATCCTTCCATAATTCTACCCCAACGCGCATCGCGTGAAACATCTATCATTGGCGAGAATGTCCAGTTAATCCCATTGGCCGCAGATTCCAGGGCTGCAATTTGAGCTGTTTTCTCCATTGCTTCAAGGTCCCAGCTAGAGGTTTCTGCCAGTGGTACGGGGAAAATAGTGGAATACCCGTGTATTACATCATACCCAAACATTAAAGGAATTTTTAGCCGGGAATTTTCCATCACCAGCTTTTGTGCTTTGCGAGTAGCTTCTACTGATAACACGTTAAGCATAGCACCTACTTTTCCGTTTTTTAGGTTTTCCTCTTTTTGTTTATTATTCATTTCTAAAGCAGGGCCGGTAAGGTCCCAACTTCCGTTGTATTGAACTAGCTGCCCAACTTTTTCTTCAAGGGTCATTAAAGCTAAAACCGAATCTACTTTAGCTTCTACGTTTTTAACCGAACTTGGTATGGTTGTATCCTGGCCTTTTGCTATAAAAAAGCAGCACAGGAAAAAACCTAATAAACATCGTTTTTTCATTTTTTGCGAATAAAAAACTGCCTGAACTATGTGCGTGATAATATTATTTGTGGCCTACAAACAAATTAGATTCCACCGGGGGAACTACCTCGCGACAAGACCGCGAGGTGTTCTTTAAAAGAATTTTGAAATTCGAAGCAGGATCCCGGATTTTACAAACCTCGATTCTCGAGTATAGTCACATAGCAATCAGGCAGTCTGATTTTTAAAATAAGGTTATTCCTGATAAACCTTCACATAATCTACTTCCATAGACGACTCCTGAAAATCTTCAGCAATATTTCCTCCCAGAGTTCCTCCCATTGCCACATTTAGCAATAAGTAAAAATCACTCTGAAATGGCGTGGCATCATTATTATCAAATTCAAGATGTGGCTTACCATCCATTAAGAATGTGATCTTTTCTGAGGTCCATTCTACTTCGTATATGTGAAATTCAGAAGTTACATCAGAAACCTCTGTATCTCCCACAATGGCATTTCCGCCAGAATTTCCTGGAAAATGTAAGGCCGACGAAATTCTATCGGGGTCGTTTCCTACAAATTCCATGATATCCAATTCTCCCACTCCAGGCCAGGATTCTTCGGGCCAACCGGCACCAAGCATCCAAATGGCCGGCCAGGTTCCACCACCTTCAGCTAATTTTGCACGAACTTCTACGCGGCCATAAGTAAACTCAAATTTATCTTTAGTTGTTAACCTTGCCGAAGTAAAATCGAAGCCACTTTCAGCTTCTCTTTTTGCGGTGATAATAAGATTACCATTTTCTACACGTACGTTATCCTGTTCATCTGTATAGTACTGGGCTTCTCCATTACCCCAACCATTGTCTCCATTACCAATTTCGTAGTTCCAGTTATCGGTATTAAGCGCATCGCCATCAAACTCATCAGACCATACTTCGGTATTAAATTCACTTTCAAATTCTTCCTCCTCTTCTGCCGAATCTGAGGTAAGAATAAACCACCAGTCGAATTCACCGTTTCCATCGGTAGACTTAAGAATAAGCTCATTGGTACCAGAACGGTCAAAAATCTCATATTTGTGATCACCTCCAATATAGTAACCAATAAATGCCAAGCCCGTAAGGTTAATGGTTTCTTTTCCTCCCGGAGCCGATATAGACCAATTTTCGGTATAATCGTTATAAGGTATATTAAGAACATCTGCCCCCTGTACTTCACAATCGCAAGAGGCACCAAGCTGATCTACCAGGTTAATTCGGCCAAATACAGTTCCTGATGGATCCGGGTTTGGATCATCATTATTGGTATTGGTAATATGGGTAAACGTACCATCTTCATTAAAGATATAACGATCGTCATACATTCCGGTTCCGGTTTTTTCATTTGCACCGGCGGCATACCATTCGGTAGGAACAACCCCACCTACAGGTCCAAGTCCAAAATGACCGGGAACTTCGGCCTTAACCCGCCACTCTTTTCCAATTAATTTTTCTAATAAATCGGCCGGTGGTTCGTAAGTAACCAACACTTCTACATCTACTGTGGTAGAGCTTGCAGTACCCCCGGCACCATAGGCTATAACATTAACCGTATAAACCTTAGTTCCGGTTTCAGAGAATTGATGTGTATATACACCACTGGGAGAAGTTACCGTACTTCCGTTATCAAAAACATATTTATAAGTCATGGCCCCATCAGCTACACTATTAAAGGTTACCTGCCCACTACCATCTCCCTGAGGCATATCTCCAGATTGGCCAAGGATTTCGGTTTCTACCTGAAGGTTGGTAGGAGCGCTTATCTCGCCAATATCGTAGTCGTCGTTAGAGCAAGCACCGGCAAATACCAGTAGCAATGCTATAAGACCTATTTTTAGTATATTTTTCATTATCAATTATTTTTAATTCTAGTTATGGAAATAAATATTGTCCAGATATACATCTGCTTCACCTGTAGGTATGCCCGAATAAATAAGCTGCCCAATGTGTGCCCTGTCTTGAAGACCGGTAAAGTCTGATAATGGAATATCTAAACTCACCCATTGGTTTTGGGGCAGATTGTCTATTACAACTTCATGCTCAGAAAGATCATCTCCCGCATAAACCCCGTCAGGGCCTAGGTCAACTAATTTTATTTTGAATTCTGTAGCGTTACCCGTATAAATTTCGGTATGAAAATAGGTCATTTCGCTAGCGTCAATCGGTTCAGCTAGAGTTTCAATTCCTGCAAAGCCAAGATTAAAGTAATGCTTGGTTAGCCTGCCATCAAACTCTATTTCTTCATAGTCTGAATTAGACCATTCTGTTAGCCATGTATCTACATTTACATCGTCACCAAAATCACTAAACAAAGAGATATAAGTGGTTTCTTCCATTTGGAAGCCAATATCATCCAGGTAGAATGTTCCAGCCGTATTGCCCGGTCCATCTACAAAAATCGTCATGGTAGCATATTGCCCGGTTGGAACAAATGCCTCTCCAACTCCCTGTGATCCGTCAATATAACTTTTAATGGCATCTGTGCTAAAATTAAAAGTCACTTCTTCCCAACCAGTTCCAGTATGGTTAGAAGACACTTCCGTTTGACGTTCGCCATTAACACCTCCTTCAAATTTCAATAAAACAGGAAGTGCTACATCTGACCAGAATTTCATGGTGATTGTTTTATTATCATCGCTAAAATCGGCCGGTTCCTTCAAGTTAAAAGAAACCCCTTCGTAAGCATTTCCGCTATTGGTAATTGCACCTACCATTGCATCTGAAGTATTAGCCCCAGATTGGTCTGGATTGGTAACCATTTCAAAAGAGGCACCGTTAAAAGCACCGGGGGTATAATCTATAAGTTCGCTATCAAAAGTTATAGGAAGCCCCAGGGGTTCTAAAGTAGTGGTTTGAATATTATCGAAATAATATGTTTCATCGGTTCCTGAAGTTCCAAAATTGAAGAACATTACTAACCTTCCGTATTCAACGGCAGGATCTACTGCGGTCATATCAAAAACCAGTGTTTCCCATTCATTAGCTACCGTAGTTTCTACAGTACTTTCTACATTCACATCGGCATCATTAAGATTTTCAATCTTTAAAATAACCGGGGTTCCTGCTGCTGGAGACCATACATCTACACTAATATATTTTTCAGAAGAGAAATCTATAGGCTCATCTAGCGCAATATTTGTTCCTGCCCATACCTCAGAACCTGCAGGCTTGGTATAAGATGCAACCCTATTACTGGTATTAATGCCACTTGGATCTGGATTATCAATTATAGGAGCTCCAGCACCTTCTCCACCTCCAAAATTATAGAATGTATAGTTCTTGGTGGCAGATTCAAAATCTATAGGTAAAAATAATGGATCTGTAATACTTACTGTTTGAGTAGTTTCGGTAGTCGCCGCACCACCACTTAAGGCCACCACTCTAACATCGTAATCCCCAACAGCATCGTAGGTATGCGTAACAGATTCACCTATCATAAATGCCGTAGGCTCTTCTTCGTCTACATCTCCGAAATAAACTTCAAACATCGCAGCAAAATCGGCTGTAGCTGATACCGTTATGGCATAATTGTCATCTTCTGCCCTGGTAATTGCCACCTCAAGATTTTCCGGTTGACGAAAAGAAACGGTAAGAGCTTGTGTGCCGGTTGCGGAGGCACCATTTAAATTAGTTCCTGTAACCGCTACTTCATAATCGCCCTCGGCATATATATGATCTACGGTCTCTCCTGGTCTTATTTCTGAAGCCACTTCACTGCCATCTCCAAAATCTATACTATACATATTGGCACTTTCACCTTTAGGTATTATAGTTACCAGGCCTGAATTATCTTGTGTGATCTCAAAGCCAGCGCCCAGGTTTGCAGGCGTGGCTATGCTATTAAGATCTACCAGTGCATCATCATCACTCTCACAACCTAAAAAAGGCAGTGTAAGTAGGAATGCGAAAATTATTTTATAGTGTTTTTTCATAATGCTAATTTTTTAGTATCCCGAATTTTGCTCCCAGTTACCCTGAGAAAATTCTATTTCTTCTAACGGAATTGGAAAAAGTTCGTTTTTCCCGGCAGTAAATCCATCAATATTAGCTGCTGCCCTTCCTGTTCTAACCAGGTCGAAGAAACGGTGGCCTTCCCCCACCAATTCTTTTCTTCTTTCTTCAAAAATAAGGTCGGTAAGAGTACTTCCTGCCGCTTCTACAGCCTGTAAACCGGCTCTTTCACGAACTTCATTAAGATATGTTCTTGCCTGGCTATCGTCTATTCCACCCCGGTTTAAAGCTTCTGCTGCCATTAATAACACATCGGCATATCTAATAGCACGATAATTATTGGGTTGGGTAAGGTTGGCATCACCTGCGTTATCATTTTTACGCGGAAGATACTTTCGGTTGAAATATCCCGTATGCTTATAACCTTCTATATAAGTTGCCCCTGTTTCTTCGGCCCAGGCCTCTATATCCAGTATGGAAAGGTCTTTTCTAATATCTTCTTCAGTAAACATATCATAGGCTTCCTGGGTTGGGACGTTAAAGCTAAATCCGGGCTCAAAAAGCGGACCTGTATAATTTCTTATTCCCTGAAAACCTACCGCTACGTTGCCTTCGCTACATTGTAAGCAGTCAAAACCTGCTCCTTCTTCCCCGGTATACTGAACTTCAAAAACAGATTCTTCATTGTTTTCACCTTCTTTCAGGAAAAGCGTATCAAAATCGGCCAAAGCATAAGGGCCATTATTAATTAACTCTGTTAATACATTGGCAGCAGCGTCAAATTCTTCCTGGTATAAATGTGCTTTTCCAAGTAAAGCCATGGCAGCACCTTTTGTAGCTCGTCCTGTTTCAGGTGCGGTATAACTAAGGTTATCTATGGTAAACTTTAAGTCGTTTTCAATTTGTGTATAAACTTCTTCGGTAGAAGCTCTTGGGATGGAAGTTTCATCTCCCAACACAAAGCGTTCATCTCCTTTAATTGGAATAGGTCCAAACCATTTTAACAATTCAAAAGTAAAATAAGCCCTTAAAAACCGAACCTCAGCGATAATCATTTCGCGACCTTCAAAATCGGTTTTGTCCTGAAATTCCAGAACATAATTGGCACGTTGCACGCCGGCAAAATTCCAATCCCAAATATCGTCCAGGTTATCATTTACGGAAGTATGCGTCATTTCGTCTACTTGCTGAAAGCCAATTACATCATTGGCGCTTTCCCCTCCACTTAAGGTATTATCGGAAGCGATCTCGCCTAGCAACACATTTACGTAAGTAGACTGTAATACATCATAAACACCAATCATGGCGTTATAATAATCTTCTTCAGAATTAAAATAGTTTTCTGAATCTATAGTGTATTCTTCTGTATCCTCAAGATAATCTTCTGTGCAACCAAAACTGAAAGCCAGTAGGAGCAACAAAAGCATTTTATTGAATATGTTATTGTATCTCTTCATTGTGCAATTTTTTAAAAGTTAAGGTTTAGGCCTGCAAGAAAAATTCTTGGTACGGGATAAAACCCGTAATCAATTCCGCCACCAATGGCTTCACCGGTTGAAGCTGAAGGATCAAAACCTTTGTAATTGGTAAATGTGTAAAGGTTTTGTACCGAAGTGTAAACCCTTAAACGGTTAATCCCTGTTTTTTCAAGAAATGTTCCAGGTAGGTTATAGCCTAGTTGAACATTTTGTATCCTGGCATAAGAAGCATCTTCAACATAAAAATCTGAAAAAGCCACATTAGAGGTTGCCCCCGTGGTTACACGTGGTACTTCATTACTGGTTCCCGGCCCGGTCCATCTTTCTAAATAATAGGCATGGCGGTTTACATTTGGCTGGTTACGCTCGTAATTTCTTACCATATCGTTTCCTAAAGAGGCATAGGTATAAGCCGTAAAGTCGAAATTTTTATAGTTAAAACTAAGATTTAGCCCCATGGTAGCCGTAGGAATAGGATCTCCAATATTGGTGCGGTCGTCTACATTTATAACTCCGTCTCCATTAATGTCTACATATCGAATATCTCCTGGAGAAGCGGGTGCGCCCAAAGTGGCCTGTGAAGGATGTGCCTCTACTTCTGCCTGATTTTGAAAAATCCCGTCTGTTTTATAGCCGTAGAAATATCCAATTGGGAAACCTTCCTGGAAACGTGCCGGCTGTGGTTGTCCCACTCCAAATTCACCTCCCGGAAGGAAATCTGTTCCGTTTACCTCGGTTACTTCATTTCTTAAAAAAGTGGCATTATAACCTATCCCTACACGAATATCATCGCCAAAATTCTCTTTATAATTTATTGCAAATTCAACACCTTCATTTCGGGTAGTTCCTGCATTTATGGTTGGTGCGCCAGAACCCGGAGCCCCACCGCCAAAGATTCCCGAAACAGGAATACCGGAAATTAAAAGGTCTTTACGATCTTCTCTAAATACATCTGCAGTGATATCAATTCTATTATTTAATATCCTAAGGTCTATACCAATATTCGTTTTTTCGGCTTGTTCCCAGCCTGAAGCCGGGTTAGCAATTCTACCCAGGGCGGTGCCATTCACCAAACTTCCATTTAAAACATAGGTAGCTTCACCATCTAATAACGAACGGTAAAATTGCTCGGCTCCACCTTCCTCACCAGCTACATCATTCCCCAGGATACCATAACTTCCTCGTAGCTTTAAAAAGGAAATCACATTAGAATCGTTAAGGAAATCTTCTTCTGAAAGAATCCAACCGGCAGTTCCTGAAGGGAAATAGCCTACACGATTATCAGGGCCAAACCTGGTAGAAGCATCTCTACGAAGCATTCCAGAGACAAGATATTTTCCTTTATAATCGTACTGCAATCTTCCAAAAAAAGATAATTTTCTTACATCATATTTATAAGCACTATTGTTTAAGCCATCATTGGTTCCTGTGGTAAGGCTTATATCGGCGAAATCCCAGGAATTATTAGGCACATCATATCCGGTAGCATACAACCCATCTCCCCAGTCTCTAATTACCGTCATCCCGGCGGTTCCGGTTAGGTGGTGTGTATCGTTAAATGTATTCTCGTAAGTTCCAAAAAGATCGTAGGTATAAGAATTATCATTAATTCTATTTTGGTTTACCGTACTGCGTACATTGTTGAAGACTTTTCCCGGGCCATAATCTATAATTGGCGAGAAATCTTTGCCTTTAGAATTAGAAAGGCTATATCCAATTCTTGAAGTAAATGTCAATTCTTCTATAGGCGTATAATCCAGGCTAAATGAACCATTAAATTTATTAAGGTTATAGTCATTAAAAGTATTTTCAATTTGTGAAAGCGGGTTAATAATCTCGTTACCCAGGCTACCATTCACATCTTCCTGATCCAATCCGAAAGTTGGTGGAATATTCAAAGCATTAAAAAGTACAGAACCTAAGCCATTTTCGTTAATAGACCTTCTATCTATACTGGTATAAATAGAGTTGGCCGTAAACTGAAAGGCGTCTGAGATATCTACCCCAATATTAAACCTGGCGGTGCTTCTTTGAAAATCAGATTTTTCGGCACCAACAATACCTTCCTGATCCAGATGTGAAACACCAAAAGAGTAAGTCACTTTTTCTGAACCTCCATTTAATGTAAGGTTATGACTCATAATTGGGGAAGTATCAAAAACTTCGTCCTGGAAGTTGGTTCCTTTCCCGAGTTCGCTAAGGTTTGTAAAAGGCAGTGCCTGCCCATTGTTGGCGTAACTTTCATTTAAAAGTAAACCATACTCCCTGGCATTAAGTAAAGGAAGTTTCCTAGAGGTTTCCTGCACCCCTACATAAGCATCATATTGAATAGTGGGAGCGGTATTCTTTTTACCAGATTTAGTAGTTACCAAAACTACCCCATTGGCACCGGAAATACCATATATGGCGGCCTGGGCATCCTTTAAAATAGAAATAGATTCTATATCGTTGGGATTTATAGTGTTTAAATCACCCTGATAACCATCTATAAGAATTAAGGGGCCATTCTCACTATTAGAGGCAATACCTCTAATATTTACATTAATACCTGCACCGGGTGCCCCCGAAGATGGAGTAACGTTAACCCCAGCCGCAGTACCCTGCAAAGCTTGCTCTACCTTAATAGGATTAAGTTGTTCAATAGTTTCATTAGAAACTACCGAAACAGCTCCGGTAATATCCTTCTTTTGCTGCGTTCCATAACCAATTACCACTACTTCATCTAAAGCAGCAGAATCTGTTTCCAAACTTACATTTATAGTGGTTTGATTGTCAGCTACTGTAATTTCCTGTGGTAAAAAACCGACATAGGAAAACACCAGGACATCTCCAGCTGTAATATTATTTATACTATAATTACCATCAAAATCGGTTACTACACCATTAGTGGTATTTTTTACAATAATATTCACCCCGGGCAACGGAAGGCCCGTGCCTGCTTCATCTACTGTTCCCGAAACCGAGAAGTTTTGTGCTTGCAAAGAAAAGCTTCCAATACAAAACAAAATTAGTACAAGTGCTCTATTCATTTGTTAAGATTTTAATTACATCTCAATTTATTAATTAATTGTTAAGACAATCAAAAAAGCACCTTTACAAAACTTCAACATGAAAATTTTAAAGAAGAAAAATTATGAATTTAGCATTCTAAAGCTCTAAAACCGAAGATTCTTCAGTTTTTAGCAATTACCTTAAAATACTGATTTTAGGAGTTTTAACATTAATGTTGAGGTGATGTAGAGGTAAAAGGATCTAATGTTAAGTCCCTAAAACTTGAGGATGTACTCTACCAGACCTTGATCATGGTCAAGTTCCATTTTTTTACGCAATCGATATCGTTTTATTTCCACACTTCGTACAGAAATGTTAAGTAATGGAGCAATTTCTTTTGAAGATAAATTCAACCTTAAATAAGCACAAAGTTTAAGATCGTTGGAAGTTAAATTTGGATGTACCTTTTTCACCGATTGTAAAAAGTCTTTATCGGCATTATCAAAGGCTTCTTTAAACAGTTTCCAATTATCCTTTTCTGCAATATTTTTATTGATAATTGAAATAACTCTTTGAATATCTGCTTCATTATTTGCAGCACTTAATTTTTTCTTGAGATCATTCAAAAATTCATTCTTCTTAATCAGGTTCATGGTAGAAGCGGCAAGTTCCCTGTTTTTAGAGGCCATATCAAGTTCCAATTGTTGATTTTGAAGGGTAATTATTTCCTGTTGCGCTTCAAGTTGCTTTATTTCCAACTGTTTTCTATTACGCTCCATTAACCTGCTTTGTTGTTTTCTAAAATAGCCCGTGTATACTTTATGCAGAATAAAAATAACCAGTAGAAATAATAAAAAATATACAATAATTGCGGTAGTGGTAGCATACCAGGGCTGTGCAATACTAAAAGAATAAGAAGCGATATTGGTGATTTTATTATTGAATTTCCCTCGTACCTGAAAAATATAATCACCAGGAGGCAAATTTTCAAAAGTAGCACTTCCATGAGCTTGCCAATCACTCCAACCGTTACTATATCCTTTAATGCTGTAACTGTATACTGGTTTTGTAAGCTTAGAGTACACCGGTATACTAAATTCAAAGTTAATATTGTTTACCTGGTTTGGCAGTTCAAGATTTTCAAGTTGTAGATTCCGGTCTTGGTATGTATTCTCTAATTCGGCTGTAGAAATTTTATTGATTTTTATTTTTTCTAATTCCGAAAAAACCAAAGGTGTTGAAAAGACCGTATAGCCCAAATTGGATCCCACCAGATACTCCCGTTCTCCAATTAAAGAAATATTTTCAAAACCTTTAGATATAGCCCTGTATTCCAAAGGAATATAAACAGATTTTATACTTAACCTATCCTGAAAGGCATCTTTGGTAGCATATATTAGATTTTCCTCTCCAAAACCCCACCAGGTATTATCTGGTAAAACCCGAGACATTCCTGTAATTCTAGGTTCTTCTATTCGTTGGTTTAAATTATTTTCTTCTAAAAACCTATTTTTAGGTGCATTATATTTATATATCTCATCTTCAGTAGAGTAGTATATAAAGTCATTAAAAGAAAAAACTTTTAATCCCACGCCTGCATTGTAAGAAACATTATAATTTTCTGCACTTTTTACTTCCCTAACTTCGGCATCTATTTTGAGTCTAAAAATTCCTTTATGATCATGCCCTACCCAAACCACAGAATCATTTTCTACCACAAGACTACGGGAGGAAAGATCGAAATTGGCTAAATACTCGGGATCTTTTTTAAAATCTCCATCTTTCCAAAAACTAATACCATTGTAATGTCCCTGTAAAAATCCGTTTTTAAAAGCTTTTATTTCCCACACTCCGGGACCATCAAAAATATGTTTGGCTTTACTTCCTTCTATAGCAAAAACTCCCCTATCGTGACCGGCAAATAGTTTTCCGTTAATTTCGTTAATACTCCAAACCTGCCCACTGGTACCGGGAATAAATTCATAATCTTTGGAGTTCCCGGTGCTCACATATACACCCTGATTAGTTCCCAGGTATAAATAATCGCCAAATTGGTAGCTGCAGTATACTGTACCCACTTTCCCATAGATGTCGGTAAACAATCTAAACGGACTTTTACGATTAATAAGCACCAAACCATTATCCAGACCACCCCAGATATTTCCGGCTTTATCTTCCATTATCGATAGAACCGTATTGTTATTAATTACGGGTTGTAATAACTGATAATTTGAAGAATCTTCGAGGTTATAAACATGCAAACCATCACCTATAGTTCCCAAAACCAGTGTTTTATCCTCCAGTAACTGTGCAATAAAAATACTTTCATCTATAGGGTAATTTTTAAACCCATAGGGTTCCCAACTATTTCCTTCTATGGTAAAAAGACCGTCATCTCTGGTTACAGCCAATATTTTATTCTCTTCAAACGGAAAAAGTCCAATAATTGGCCTATCCTGAATTTTGGCATTGGAAATAACACGTTCAATTACGCCGTTGTCTATTACATACAAGCCATCTGATGCTACCTGATAATATAATTTATTCCCTACCCGAAATAAATTTGAAATAATATCACTTGCAGAAATAGTGCTTATTTGTTTGGTTTTTTTATTGTAACTATATAACCTACGAAGGCTTTGAAAAACGATATATTCTTCCAGGGCTGCAATATGCCAGAACTGCTCTCCATCGAGCAAATTTTCTTTAGATAACCCGGTTAGGCTGGTATAGGATAACTCCCCTTTTTTATTGTGATCCCAATAGCCAAAATCCATATAGGAACCTGTATAAATCCTGTCGTCCTGGGCCAATACCGAGCGTACCGCACTGGCGTTAGGCACTCTGTTAAGTTTCCATTGTGCGCCATTAAAACTTAGTAAGCCCAGGCTATTAGCTATATAAATATGTTTATTAGAACCTTGAGAGATCATCCAGTTTTGGTTACCGGCCTCGTAAATACCGGGGTCAAAATTGGTTATTGGGGGTAATTCCTGCGCAAACAGGCTAAAACTAAAAAAGAAAAAGAGGGCTAGTAAGCGCATAGGTTTAACAAATAACGAAAATTACTAAATAAATTGGGCTTTTACTAAGAAGATTTTGTTTTGACCTTAATGGGTCATAAAGAAAAAGCTTTGAACATCCATTAACAGGTTGTTCAAAGCTTTTAAAAATCACTACTCAATTTTTCTATTGTTCTTAAAAGTGCTCTTCTAAATGGTGATGTTCATCAATAAGAGGTCCTCCCGAAAGAATTTGTTTGGAAGCCTGCCCGGCAAATTTTTCAAAATTCAAATGAAATGAATGTGCCAACTGAATTGCCTTTTGAATATAAGAACCTTTGTTTTCCCAGGTGTTTATAGGATCAAGTTTTTCTGTTGGCACTCCAGGACAGGAGACAGGCATATGAAGTCCAAAAATTGGATGAACCTTAAGCTCTATGTTATCTAGTTGACCTTCCAGAATTGCTGAAATCATAGCTCGGGTATATTTTAGCTTAATTCTAGAGCCAACACCATAAGAACCCCCGCTCCAGCCTGTATTTATAAGCCAAACATTTACATTTGCTTCTGTCATTTTTTTGCTTAACATTTCGCCATAAACCGTTGGGTGCAATGGCATAAATGGTTCGCCAAAACAAGCAGAGAACGACGGAACCGGTTCGTTGATACCAGCCTCTGTGCCGGCAACCTTGGCAGTATACCCAGAGATAAAATGATACGCTGCCTGCCCGGGCGTAAGTTTAGAAACCGGAGGAAGTACACCAAAAGCATCACAGGTTAAAAAGAAAATATTGGTAGGGTTCCCGGCAAAAGAAGGTTCCTTTATGTTTTCAATATGATCTATAGGGTAACTTACCCGGGTATTCTGGGTGATACTGCTGTCTTCAAAATCTACCTCTTTACTATTACTTTTAAATACTATGTTTTCCAGCATGGCACCGGGTTTAATAGCACGATAGATTTCCGGTTCTTTTTCTTCGGTAAGATCTATAATCTTAGCATAACATCCACCTTCAAAATTAAAAATGATGTCTTTAGCCGTCCAGCCATGTTCATCGTCTCCAATGAGCTTTCTATTGGGATCTGCAGATAAGGTAGTTTTACCGGTGCCCGAAAGCCCAAAGAAAATAGCGGTATCTTCATCTTTCCCTACATTGGCCGAGCAATGCATAGGCAATACATCTTTTTCTACCGGCAAAATAAGGTTAAGCGCAGAAAATATGCCTTTTTTCATCTCTCCGGTATAAGCCGAACCTGCTATTAAAGCAATTTTCTTACTGAAATTAAGTATGCTGAAATTTCCCTGTCTTAATCCGTACTTTTCGGGCTCCTGCTCTACATAGCCGGGAGCACAAACCACCAACCAATCTTCAGTAAAATTTTGGAGCTCTTCTTCATTAAGCCTAAGGAACATATTCTTTACAAAGAAAGCAGACCACGGATATTCGGTGATAGTACGAACATTTAAGCGATATTCTCGATATGCTCCAACAGCCGCGTCATGAACATAGATTTCTTTGCCTTCAAGATAAGAAGTAACCCTATTATAAAGCGCATCAAAATTAGCTGGGGAAATAGGCTTATTTATTTTCCCCCACCAAACTTTTTCGCTGGTATAATCATCTTTTACCAAAAATCGATCTTGCGGAGATCGGCCAGTAAATTTCCCAGTTCTAACGACTAAAGTGCCGTTTTCTGTTTCTTGTCCCCAATTGTTTTTAACGGTGATCTCCTGTAACTCTTCTCCAGAAAGATTGTGGTGAGCTACAGTGTCTTTTAAGCCGTATTTTACTAAAAGGCTGGCATCGAAATTTTTAACTTTTGTTTCCATAATTTTAGATTTAATCAGTTAATAAGGCCATATAATTGGCACCAGGATAATTGTAATAATGAAAAGCAATAAAAGAAGTGGAGCACCCACTTTAAAATAATCTGCAAACCTGTAATTTCCTGCAGTCATTACCATGGCATTGGTTGGGGTAGCCACGGGTGTTAAACAAGCTGTAGAGGCACTTACCGCCACAACCATTAAAAAAGGTTCTACAGACAATCCCAACTTACTGGACGCATATAGAGTAATTGGAGCCATAAGTATAGCGGTTGCTGAATTACTAATAGCCTGACTAAAAAGGGAAGTCACCAAAAATATACCTGCAAGAAGCGCTGTAGGATGTATTGCTCCCAGCGAGTTTACCAATGCATTGGCTGCTATTTGGGCCAGGCCGGTTTTTTGTAAAGCCAACCCCATAGGAATCATCGCGGCTATCATCACTACACTGGTCCAACTTATGCCGGTATATGCCTTTGATATAGGAACACAACCGGTAAGCATAACAAGTCCGGCGCAAATTAAAGCAGCTACAGACCCCGGCATTACGTCAAAAACCAACAGTAATATAAGGAGAAGCATAGATCCCATAGCAATATAAGATCTATAACTAAGCATATCTACATCTTTACTCATAGCTTCGGGACTACCCACTATAACAAGATTCTCATGAATACTCTTTAAATTATCTATATTCTTCCAGGAACCACGTACAACAAAGCTATCACCTGCTTCAATCTTGATTTTATTCTCTTTATAAGGTTTATTGGCACGGGAAACCCCCAATAATTGGATACCTGTTTGTTTTAAATAAGTCCCCATGGCCACAGTTTGCCCTACCAGTCTTGAACTTGGAGTGACCACCATTTGTGCCATTCCAACATCAAGGTTTATCAATTCTTCTTTAAGTTCTTTAGCATTAGGAATAATGTTAAGATGAAAATCAAGAATTAGCTTATCTACATCTTTAGAACTACCTTTTACTACAATAATATCATGATAATGTAATTTAGTACCCTGTGAAGGTAATTCCACGAATTTCGATTTTCTTTTAAAAGGTTTGGGATGCCTGCGTATAAGCCTAACAATAGAAACACCGTACTTTTCTTCCAGATCCCAATCAGAGATTTTGGTATTAAGAAGTGGAGACATAGATCTAATTCTTAATCGATAAAGATTCTCTCCTATACTATAATCCTCAATCCATTTATGCATTTCAGAATCAATATTTATAGGTCGGTCCTTACTTTCTCTTGCCGGTAGAATTTTTTGACCTAAATACCTAAAATATAAAAGGGTAGCTATAAGTAAAGGAATTCCAATAAGACTAAATTCAAAGAAAGAGAAGCCGTCCATCCCATTTTGTATAAGCGTATCGCTAACAATAATGTTAGGAGGTGTTCCTGTTAAAGTAAGAAGTCCGCCGGTGTTAGATCCATAAGCCATAGGTATAAGGAGTTTAGACGGCAGGGTCCCCGCGGTCCAGGCCGCAGAGACCGTCATTGGCATAAGTGCTGCCACAGCTCCGGTATTGCTAACTACCCCTGAGAGCACCCCAGAGCCTAATGTAATAAGTATAAGCAGCTTATTGTTGCTTTTCTTGGCTAGCTGTACAAATTTTCTCCCGGCCAGGGCAGTCCACCCTGTTCTTGAAAGTCCTTCACCAATAATAAACAAAGCGGCAATCATAATTACCGTAGGGTTACTAAATCCGCTAAGTGTCTCAGAAAGATCTAAAATTCCGAAAAGAAAAAGAGCTAGCATAGACATTAAAGCAACAACATCTGGGGGATATTTATCCCAGACAAAAAGAATTATAGTAATTATAAGAATAGCTAAAAGTAGGTACATCTTCTATAATTTTAATCCAGCACTAATACTGGAATTTCACTTTTTAAAATCACTTCCATAGTTAATTTTCCTTTTGAGGGAGTACTGATTTTCGCATGGGTTTTAGGCATAATAGAAAGCAAATCAACCTCATGCTTTTTAATATAATCATCAATTCCCTGTAAAATATCTTCATTTTCAGCAAAGCTGTGGTGCGAATAAAACATCTCGAGATAATACTGCAAGGTGCGCTCGTTTGCCTCGTCTGCTTCAGAATATCCGGCGTTTTCCGGGTTACGACTTACCGTAAGCACATCTACCTCTGCTTTAAACCTACTGGAGACATCAAGCAATAAATTTAAGGTAGAAGTATCGTGCATCACATCTTCTCCCAATGCCAACAAGATCTTTTCCAGTCTAAAAAGCTTATAATTTACAGGAATCACCAGAACCGGCAGGTCTACTTCCAGTACTAACTTTGAAGTTCTGGTAACCGGAGATTCTGCTTCTTTTTCAGCGCCACTTGTTCCCATAAGTACAAGGTCTATATCCAAAGACGAATGAGCATCTATTATAGCGTCTGAAAAATTTCCAACACCAAAATTATAGTTAATAACAGGAGCGTTGGGCTTCTCATGTTTTTGCAGCAAGGCTTCAAACTTATTCTTTAGCTCATTTTCTTTATCCTTCTCCAATTTAGTTTTAGAAATGTACAGTAGGCTAATAGATGCTTTCTCGCATCTGGCAGCAAATTTTACGGCATAATCCAGTGCATTCATAGAAACATCAGAAAAGTCGAATGGAATTAATAAATTTTTCATGATTGTTGTTTTTGAACGTTTATAAAAGCATTGACTACTTTCCTTACAATTGGTATCTAAAATTGGTTCCAGAAAGTAATTAAAGGTACTTTTACTCTTATCCTAAAAATATGAGAATGGTCATATTATACCTTGTTACGCAAACTAAAAAACAAGCTGTCAGCCCTTGCTATTAGCGAAAACGATATAGTTGAGAGGTGTTTAAAAAGCTCCCCTTAAAATGAAAAATTATTTCTATTAAAATAGATTGAACTTTCAATACAAAATGTTCCCAGAACTGATAATGATCAACTTTTGGGGCCTTCGCAATCTATATCTTTATAAAAATTTTCCAGTTCTACTAACCTAAGTTTACTACTATGAAAAGCTGTTCAAAACACAGTCTTCCCATATTTTATATCTTCTTCGCATTGCTTCTGGGTAATTTGAACGGATTTGCTCAAAATGACAGCCTTATTAACGACTATTCTTATTTTCAGAGAAAACTTAAATTAAATGCCCTGGTTGTAGGCAGGTATACTACTTCACTTAACCAGGATGTAGATTTTATGGGGCAACACCATACCGATAAGGATTTGGTGAGCAATTCTTTTGAAATGCAATACGCAAGATTATCTACCACTTTTTTTATAAATGATAGAATCTCAACTTCAATTCTGTTGAATTTAGCCGATTTTAAAAAAGAAAATGTAAAAGGGAAAGTGTTGGAAAATGCCTTTGTAACCTACTATCATAATTCTTTTCTAAAAATAAGGGCCGGACAGTTCAGACCCTTTTTTGGTCTGGAAGATTTGCATCCTTTTCAACTTGATAATTCGTATGCATGGTCCCGGCAGTATTCACTTTTTGGCAGAAACGGTTGGCAAAGCTTTCAAATTGGAGCTGCTGCTTTTGGATCCCTAAAATCAAATATTTTCTCTTATTATCTTACAATTTACAACGGTAATAACAAAAATGTGATGGGCGATAACGACAGCTCAAAGAACCTGACTTTGCGCCTTGAATATAGACCCACTCCCGTACTTCAATTTGGTTTAAATGGTGGCAAAGCCAATTATAAGGGGCAAAAAGCCACTGCCTATGGTATTGACGCACAGCTACAGCAACCATTGGGAAATAGATTAGATCTTGCCATTAACACGGAATTTAAAAAAGGGACAAATTTTGAGGCTTTCCGAATGGCAGAAGAACCTACTCCACAACTTAACGATTATATGATGGAAGGCTTTTATTTTCTTTATAAATTGAGGTACCAACTTAATGCCCCGCGTTTGCGAGCCCTGGAGTTAAGTTGCAGGCATGAGTATTTAGACAAAAATACATTTACTAAAGACGATGAAGTTGTAACCTACACACCTATGCTAAGCCTGGTATTTGCCGGAACTTATGACGCCAAATTATCTCTTGTAGGGCATATTAACGAGTATAAATTAAATATTCCCAATACCACACAATACGACTCCAGTAAAATGTTAATCCAATTTCAGGTTGCTTATTAAGACAATTTGTAATCAATAAAGCCTTTAACTTATGATATGGTTTATTAAAAATTCAGTTACACGGAAAAACCTAATGGCCTTAACCGGTCTTTTTCTGTCGTTCTTTTTAATTGTTCACCTTGCCGGGAACCTACAGCTACTGCTACCCGAAGCACAGGCCAGACTACAATACAATTCTTATAGCCAGTTTCTGGGCGGGAACCCTATTGTGCTAATCATTTCCTTTGTTCTTTATGCCTGTATCATTCTTCATACTATAGATGCCATATATTTAGGTATAAAGCGAAAAAAGGCTAATGGAGTTTCCTACTCAAAAGATATGAGAGGAAGGGCAAGTACCTGGTATTCCAGGCATATGATGGCTTTGGGAATAATTGTCTTTGTTTTTCTAATTATTCATTTTAAAGATTACTGGTATATCTATAAGTTTGGGTCGCTACCCTTAGATGAGAATGGAAATAAAGATCTCTATACCCTGGTAATAGTATCTTTTGAACAATTATGGTATGTAATTATTTACATAATAGCTATAGTTGCCCTGGGCTACCACCTACTTCATGGGGTCTTTAGTGCGCACCGAACCATAGGCTTATATCATCCCGTTTATAACTCAATCATCAAGGTATTGGGGGTTATCTTCGCCCTTGTTATTAGCATAGGCTATATTATTATTCCAATCTTCATTTATATAAATCACCAGGTATGAACACAATAACAAACACCAAAGTACCGAAAGGACCTCTAGCTGAAAAATGGAGCAATTACAAGGCGTCAGCAAAATTAGTGAGCCCCAATAACCGAAAAAAGTTTGAGGTAATAGTGGTTGGCACCGGCTTGGCAGGGGCATCTGCCGCCGCTTCCCTTGCAGAAATGGGATATAATGTAAAAAGTTTTTGTTTTCAGGATTCCGCGAGAAGGGCACATTCTGTAGCTGCACAGGGAGGAGTAAATGCGGCAAAGAATTACAAGAATGACGGTGATAACATATACCGAATGTTCTACGATACTATAAAAGGAGGGGATTTTAGATCCCGGGAAGCCAATACATATAGGCTGGCCGAATGTTCTGTAAATCTTATAGACCAGGCGGTGGCCCAGGGCGTTCCTTTTGGAAGGGAATATGGCGGATATTTAAGGAACCGATCTTTTGGTGGGGTACAGGTTTCCCGAACTTTTTATGCCCGCGGACAAACCGGGCAGCAATTACTACTTGGATCTTACCAGGCATTACTAAGGCAACAAAATAAAGGAAAAGTAAAGCTCTATAGCCGTCATGAAATGCTAGACCTGGTTTTAATAGATGGCAAGGCTCGTGGAATTATTGCCCGTAACCTGGACACCGGAGAAATTGAACGACATGCTGCACATACCGTAGTACTTGCTACCGGAGGCTTTGGTAAGATCTATTATCTTTCTACACTGGCCATGGGCTGCAATGCTTCGGCTATATGGCGGGCGCATAAAAAAGGAGCCTATATGGCAAATCCCAGTTGGACTCAAATTCACCCTACCTGCCTGCCCCAAAGCGGTGAATATCAATCAAAATTAACTTTAATGAGCGAATCTCTTCGAAACGATGGAAGGATATGGGTTCCCAGGGCAAAAAACGATACACGAGCTCCCGGAGAAATTCCTGAAGAAGAAAGAGATTACTACCTGGAGCGAAAATACCCGTCTTTTGGTAACCTTGCCCCCAGAGATATTGCATCCAGGGCTGCCAAAGAACAAATAGATTTGGGAAAAGGAATAGGGCCTTTAAAGAATGCCGTCTACCTCGATTTTTCCAAAGCTCTTAATGAATACGGCAAAGATGTTATTGCTGAACGCTACGGAAACCTGTTCACTATGTACCAAAAGATTACAGGAACCGATGCATACCGGGAACCGATGAAAATTTCACCGGCAGCCCATTTCTCTATGGGTGGTCTTTGGGTAGATTATGAACTTATGACTTCCATTCCCGGGCTTTTTGCTATAGGTGAAGCAAATTTTTCAGACCACGGTGCAAACAGGTTGGGTGCTAACTCTTTATTACAAGCCTGTGTTGATGGATACTTTGTGTTGCCATATACACTGCAAAACTACCTGGCAAATGAGACAGAGGTTCCAAAACCTGAAACAGATCATCCGGCCTTTACAGAAGCCGAAAAAAATATACACAAACAAATGCAAAATTTTTTAAACTGTAAAGGAAAACGAACAGCAGAAGACTTTCATAAAATTTTGGGCCGGGAATTATATGATAAATGCGGCCTGCTTCGTACAAAAAAAGGCCTGGAAGAAGCAATTCAAAATATACGTAGAATAAGAAATGAATTTAAAGAAGACCTTATGGTTCCCGGCAATGCCAATGAGGTTAATAGCGAGCTGGAAAAGGCCGGTAGAGTTGCAGATTATATGGAGCTGGCAGAACTTATGTGTATAGATGCCCTGCAACGAGAAGAATCTTGTGGTGCCCACTTTAGAGCAGAACATCAAACAGAAGAAGGAGAAGCAAAAAGAGACGATGAAAAATTTTGTTATTCTGCAGCCTGGGAATGGACCGGAAATATTTCTGCTCCAAATCTAAAAAAAGAGCCCCTGGTCTTTTCAACAGTAACCCCAACCATAAGAAGTTATAAATAGTTATTTACTTCTTTAGCCGGTTTTTAGCAGAAAGAAAGTTTAAAAAAATAATAAATTAAAATTATCGGGATGAAGATCATTTTAAAAGTTTGGCGACAAAAAAACCAACAGGATAAAGGTAGGTTTTGCGAATATATTTTAGAAAATGTGAACAGGGATATGTCTTTCCTGGAAATGCTGGACATGCTCAATAACCAGCTGGTAAAAGAAGGGAATCCTGCAGTAGAGTTTGATCATGATTGCCGGGAAGGCATTTGTGGACAATGCGGAATAATGATAAATGGAATAGCCCATGGCCCTCTTAAAAACACAACTACATGCCAATTGCATATGCGCGAATTTAAAGACGGCGATACTATTTATGTAGAACCCTTTAAAGCAAATGCTTTTCCGGTGGTGCGCGACCTAAAAGTAGATCGTTCTTCTTTAGACAATATTATCGCATCTGGAGGATATGTTTCTGTAGATACTGGCCAGGCTCCCGAAGCCAATAGTATTCCTATTACCCATCAGGAAGCAGAAGATGCTTTTGACGCAGCCGCCTGTATTGGTTGTGGGGCTTGTGTAGCAAGTTGTAAAAATTCCAGTGCAGCCCTGTTTACCGGGGCCAAGATCACGCATTTGGCACGTTTACCACAAGGTGAAAAAGAAAGCGCTACCAGAACACTTACCATGGTAGATAAGATGGAAGAGGAAGGCTTTGGACACTGCAGCAATACTGAAGCCTGCCAGGTGGAATGCCCGGAAAATATTTCTGTGCTCAACATTGCAAGGATGAACTACGAATATAACCGGGCAAAACTCCTGTTTAAAAAATAATTTTAAACGCTCATCAACCTGTATTTTTAAGTCCGCTAGCAAGGGCCGTGGTTATTTCCAGTAAAAGTGTTACTTGACTATCATTCTTAGGGTCCTTGCTGCACCTCCATTGTTCAAGGTTTTTAATTTGCAAATGGTGCAGTGCCATTAGGGCATCTTCTCTTCGGTTAAGGTTATCCAGTAAACTTTGGCGGCGATTTTCCCTGCTGTTGTTAAACATAGCCGCTATTTGCTCAAGGCTCTCAGAATGTTCGGTTTTAATTATTGATGTAAGTTCCTGTCTTACTTTATCATCATTCACCAAATTAGCATAAAGCTCCATAATACCTGGTGAGGCGTTTAGGAGGTTTGTTTCCACCTGAATAAGAATATAGCGTAGCAAAGGCCATTTGTCTGAAAATTCTTTAAGTTGAACATAGCTTTTATTATCCTCTTCTTTAAGTTTTCGCAAGGCGTATCCCATCCCAAACCAACCTGTGATATTGAACCTGGATTGGTTCCAGCTGAAAACCCACGGAATGGCGCGTAAATCTCCTAGAGTTCTTGTGCCAGTTCTACGTGCAGGGCGAGACCCTATTTTACTCATTTCCAATACATCTATAGGAGTTGCCTCTCCATAAAATTCCAGAAAAGAAGGGTGTTTTATTAAGCCCTGATATTTCTCCTTAGAATACTCAGCCAATTTTCGCAAAGCTGCTACAGGATAGGTGGCTGCACGCTGTGGAAAGCAAGTATAACCCGTTTGCAAAGCAGTACCCGATAGTAACATCTCTAAATTATAACTAGCTGTAAGTCGGTTGGCAAATTGCTGGGAAATAGTTTCTCCCTGTACTGTTAATTTTATTTCGCCACTAAGGCTTCCGGGTGGCATACTTTCAAGAAAACGATGATATTTACCTCCACCCCTGCTTATTGTACCTCCAATTCCGTGGAAGAATTTAAAGCGTAGCTTATTTTCTTTTGCGATTTTAGAAAGTGACTCCTCGGCCTGGTAAATATGCCATCTACTGGCAATAATTCCCCCGTCTTTATTACTGTCGCTATAGCCCAGCATCACTTCCTGTACGCTATCTTTAGCTTTTTTGTAGGCAGGATGTTTTAAAAAGCTATCCATAACTTTATCCGAAATCAACAAATCGTCTATAGTCTCAAATAAAGGTACTACCTGAAAAGTATTAGGGTTAAGACCGGCTTCTCTCATTAGCACATACACCAAAAGCAGGTCACTTAACCCGCGGGTCATACTTATTATAAAAGCGCCTATACCCTGGGCACCATATTTTTCAGAATGATTTCTTACAACACGATAACAATCCAGCACTTTGTCTGCCTCGACTCCAAAAGATTTACCGGCGATACCGAAAGGCCTGTTGGTTTTTAATTCTTCGGTTAAAAATTCAATTTTTCTATCCTCATCCCAGGTTCTATATTCGGGAAGTTCAGGGTAGGTAGCCTTTAAAATTTGCTCCATCGCCTTATCATGGAATTCGCTGTTTTGCCGTATATCTAAACGAGCCAAATGAAATCCAAAACATTCCAGTAATCGTTCAGTAGGGAAGATAAGGTCTTCCACGATTCTTTTGGCACCTATTTCGAGTAGCGAAGACTTTAGCACCCGTAAATCTTCCAAAAATTCTTCGGGACTATTGTAAACCTTTTGATTATGCGGGTTTTGATCCTGCATTGTGTTGCTTAATTGCAGCAGCATTAGTGCCAGAAACTGTCTCCAGGGCTCGTAGGGGTTTCTTTCTGCCGCTTCTTGTCCCACAGCCCCTAAAAGATGCAATTTATTATCTATAGCTTTATTTAAAACACTGGGAATAGGATTTCGTTTTTTTGAAAAACTTAGGTGGGCCACAAGCTCATTCAACTGGTTATAAATAAGCTCCAGGGCTGTTTTTCTTTGCTCTAACAGAGTATCTTCGGTAATAGCAGCAGTTACATAGGGATGGCCATCACGATCTCCCGCCACCCACGAGCCAAATTGCAAGCGGGGGTATACAAGCTTTTGGGGGTCAAACCCCATTTCTGTCCAACTTTGCTTAAGCTGAAGATCGGTTTTTTTAAGCGCTAATGGAAAAACTTTACTTAGGTAGTGTACCACGTTATTCCGTTCTTTTTCTACTGTGGGTTTTTCCAAATATACCTCCCCTGTTCTCCACCACCTTTCAAGCAGCGTCATGATATCGTTACCTATCAGCTTTCTTTCTGCCAATGAATAGGCAGTATTTTCCAATTTAATGAGCTTAAGGTAGATTTCGCGGTGTAATTCCAGGATAGAAATCCTTTTGGCCTCAGTAGGGTGGGCCGTTAGAACCGGCGTTACTTTTATCTTCCCCATAATTTCCTGCATCTGCTCCTTGGAAAGTCCCTGTGATTTCCATCTTTGAAAAGTCTCGCTCCAGGAACCCCTAATGGCTTGCATTCCATTATTATCTACAAGTTTTCTACGATATTGTACAGCTGCATTTTCTTCTACTAAATTCATAAGCTGTAAGTACATACTTAATACCTGAACCTGTTTTTTCTCCAGTTTTATATCATCGGGAAGTTTCTTTTTAGAGCCATTAGGCGAAAGTAAATTCGCAAGCTCTTCTTGCCCAAGTTCTTTTAGCACCTGCCGGAAACAATTGGTTAGGAATTCCATATCTCTCCAAACTTTATCAAAGGAGATCGCAGTAGTCTTTTGGCTCATTTTAGTCATATTTTAATTTAAAAATTAAATTAGCTAATTGAGCGATAATCCAAAAATTAATAAAGCGCTAAAATATGCTATGCTGATTCAAATCATATTTTTTGCACCGGTTTAAAGGCCCGGGTTGGTCATATACCCGGCGATTTAAAAAGTATTAAAAGTTAATTTTTAAGGTAGCCATTACCGGTAAATGGTCGGAAGCGTAGGTTTCATCAATTACTTTATGGTCCTTCATCAAAAAGCTCTGTTTTGGAGCATAAGTTATGAAATCTATTGCCCTTAAAGGATTATTAACCGGGATTGTAGGCTCGCAATTATTGCAGGTTCTTGTAAGTTCCTCATCCAATAAGTTTATTACTTTAGAGCCGGGAGAAGCATTAAAATCTCCTGCTATTATTAGGGGCAATTCTTCTTTTGAAGAAATTTCAGCTATTTCTTTAATTTGAAGAACGCGATTGGTATTTTCTTTTTGCGCATCAAGGTGTGTAGATCCAAATTTCAAAAACTTTCCATTTGGAAGCTTAACCTGGGCCAGTGCCAAAACCCTGGATTCTCCCCCGGTGCCAGGATTGGTTGGTAATTTATAAACTTTTTCTTCCTGTAAAGGATATTTAGAAAGTATGGCCACGCCATAAGATCCGCCTTCGAAATCTATAGCCTTTCCAAAGAAAAAATTCATTTTCAATTTTTTGGCGATTATTTCGGCCTGATTACCTGGGCCCGATCTTTCGGTATTCTCATCTATTTCCTGTAGTGCCACCAGGTCTGGATCTTGCTTTTTTATAGTATTTACAATTGCTTCAATATCAATACTATCTTTTTGCGACGGAGGATTGGCATGATGAATATTATAAGACATTACGCGAAGATCGCTCTGTTTTTTGCTTTTAGTGGTCATAGAATTCATTGTATACGATGGGAATATTACAAAGGAAGCCACTGCAAAAGCAGTAGCTCCCATTATCAATATCCAAATTTGATATTTCATAGATTTAAAAATTTACTTCGATAATCGAGATTTTGTATTTCAGGTTTGTCTCGAAATTCAAAAAATTTTTATGTAAGGCCTCCTTGGCTTACAGCGCAGTAATTTACTGTTAATCGTCTAATTTTCATATTAATTTTCTTTTGAAGAAACTTTCCATTCAAACTTTACTATAACAGGAAAATGGTCGGAAATAAAACGCTCTCCTCTTTGCCCATCCAATACATGGTATTTTACCGGAAACAAATCTTCTCCTTTATAAAATATGTAATCTATTCTATAACGATCTCCACTTGCTGTTATATCCCAACTATTAAATGTATAACCGGGAGTATATATTTGTTCCTTATCTAGATTAAGAAAACTATCTTCCAATTGCCGTTTTATTAAAGTTCTATAGGGTGCAGAATCTGGTGCAATATTAAAATCGCCCGAAAGTACTACGGGTTCATTCCCAGCAATCTCTTTAATTTTAGCCGCTATCAACTCAGCACTCTCCTTTCTTGCTATCGCCCCTTTATGATCAAAATGGGTATTAAAAAAGTAGAAGGTTTTGCCCTCTTTTTTGTCTTTAAATTTCGCCCAGGTAACTATACGAGGTAAAGCGGCATCCCATCCTTTTGAAGCGGTAACTTTTGGGGTTTCTGAAAGCCAAAATGTATTACTATCCAATACCTCAAACCGATCTTTGGCATAAAAAATAGGACTGTGCTCGCCTTTTTTTCCGCCATCCCTACCTTCTCCAATAAAGTGATAATTGGGAAGCAGTTTTTCCATATCCATTAATTGAGGGTAGGTTACTTCCTGTGCCCCTACAATGTCTATTTCAAAAAACCTGATACTTTTTGCAAGCCATTCTTTTCTATTTTCCCATTTGTTAACCCCGTCATCGGGGCTATTCCATCTTATATTATATGACGCAAGCATTAAGCTATTATCTGCTTTCTGTGCATTTCCCAGGATACTTATCAATAAGAAAGCTATACTTAAAATTTTCTTCATTACCAGCCAGGGTTTTGTTCAAGATTTGGATTTAATTGTAGTTCTAATCGTGGGATAGGGTATAAATAGTCTTTACTTTCATTAAAAGAGCGCTCATCAAAATCTGGGTGCGGCTCTATTAAACCATTATCATCTAAAAATATATCAGAACCAATTTCGTAATACTGCACTCCGGGCACCAAATTATCGGGGCGTTCGCCATTATATAATACCACATTTGTTTCTCCGTCCCCGGTTAAATCATACTCACCTGCACCCGGAAAATACATTCCGCGAATAGCCTGGGTTAAAGTTTCGCCGGCTTTCCATCGCACCACATCGTCCCATCTAAAATCTTCCATATAAAGTTCAATACGTCTTTCCCTTCTTATTTCCAGGATCACTCCTTTATTGCTGCCATTAACATTAGGGTATTGGTTGGCAAGAAAAACATCTGGATTATTATTTGCCATTTCAAGAGACAAATTAGGCATATTAACCCTGGCTTTTAAAAGGTTAAGGGAAGCATCCAGGTCTTCCTGGTTTAGCGTGTTTAATTCAGCCTTTGCTTCGGCATAATTCAAAACCACTTCTCCAAACCTAAATAATGGTAAATCGGTAATAGACTGCCCGTTCGTATCATAAACGGGCTCTGTAGCATATTTAGTGATTTGATAGCCGGTAACAGTAGCTCCCAGGTTTGGCGCTAACTCTATAGACTGGCCTTTTCTGGTATAGCCGGGAGTTCTTATAGTTTGTGACAACCTTGGGTCGCGATTATTTACTTCTTCTGTAAAAGCAATTTGATTATAATTTTCCAGATCGGTAAAACGAGATCCATCTTTATTCAAGTAACTATTTACCAGGTCTTTTGGCATTCCCGGTCTTCCATAAGAGGAAGTTGTTGTGTAATAGTTTACATTATGTCCAATATTCAATGCTTCTGAATACGATCTGGCAAGGATTACTTCAGCATCTATAGCCTCGTGAGCGTTAAACAAGTTTGCATAATCTTCTAATGGTTTTCCTGTACTATAAATACTATATGGGGAATTATTTATAAGTTCTTCTGAAGCTTTTATAGATGACTCTAAGTATTTCTCATATCCCGCAATATCCCGGTATTTCATATACGTACCCTCATAAAGACCCACTCTCGATTTCAATGCCAGGGCTGCATACTTAGTAACTTCATAGACTTGTTGATCTGCCTGCATATTTGCAATGGCCCAGTCCAGGTCTTCTAGAATTTTATCTACAATAAATTGACGGGAATCCCTGGGCTTTGTTAGGGTTTCCTCATCTGCCGGATCAATAGTTTTATCATACCATGGCACTTCTCCAAAGCGTTGTAATTTTTCGAAATAAAAATAGGCCCTAAAAAAACGAGCTACCCCTCCATAATGGCTTTTAGCTGCCTCGTCATCACTTCTTTCGTAGTTTTCAAGAAAAAAATTGATATCCCGTAAATAGGCCCAGTTCCAGCCTCCGCCAGATGTAGGAACAAATCGCGCCCCTCTCATCTCAGCACTAAGTTCTATTTCTATAATATTATCGGTTTTAGAATCACCATTGTAAATAGAAGTAGAAGGAAACATTCTATAGAACCCATTTGTGTACAATTGCAGGTCGCTTGCCGTAGCAAAGAAATTTTCTGTAGTCACCTCTGATATTGGTTCTTTATCCAGAAAGTCCTGGCTACATGAAAACAAGCTAAAACCAATAACTACAATTAATAATATATGTTTATAATGCATGTCTTTTATTTTTAAAATTGAAATGATACACCCAGGGAATAGGTTTTATTAAAAGGTACCGTTTGTGCAGTACTCCTGTTGGAAGACGTGGTGGGTTGGTTTAGATTAACTGAATTACTTGCTGCCTCTGGATCGATATAATCTGTTAAAGGAGAGAACGTAAGTATATTTTCTCCACTAAAGTAAATACGAAGTTTTGTAGCATCAGAATCTGAAATTAGTCCTTTAGGCAAAGTATAGCCCAGCGTAAGGTTCTTTAAGCGCAAATAAGCAACACTTTGAAGGTACCTATCATTCACTTTTTCTAAAGATCCTCCTAAAGCAATATACCCATAGTTTCTGGGGAAATAAGCATCTGTATTTTCAGGAGACCACATGTTATTGGCCAGGTCTTTCCTAATAAACGAGTTATAAGGCCTGTTGTAAGGCCCCCAAAAAAGACGCGAATCTGAATTTGGGTACCAGTCCTGCTTACCCACTCCCTGGAAAAATGCCGATAAATCAAAACCTTTCCAATTGGTACTAAGGTTAAAGCTGTACAAATATTGTGGAGCCGAATTACCTATAATTTCCTTATCACCAGGGTTATTTACGGTATTTTCACCTTCGTTAATAACGCCGTCCCCATTCAGGTCTAAATATTTAACATCACCAGGCTGTAAACCTCCGCCTGAGGTGATACGATTAGACACGAAGCTTTGATCTGCATGATTTGCTATTTCTTCTTCAGATTGAAATAGACCATCTAATCTATATCCCCAAAGTTCTCCAATTGTCATTCCTTCATAAAAATCAACCAGGCTTAAATTAGGGTTATCAAATTTGGTGATTTTTGTTTTTGAATTCGATAGGTTTCCGGTTATAGAAAAATCAAAATCGTCGTTAGCCAATTTAAAAGAATCTCCATAGGTTAAGGAAAGTTCAAAACCTTTTGTTCTCAAATCGGCTGCATTCTCTAATGGCGATCCTGCTCCTAAAACAGCCGGTAGTGTAGCTCCCGGTGCCAACATTCCTTTTGTATCTCGTTGAAACCAGTCAAAATTCATGGAAAGTCTATTATCCAGCAATGCCATATCAACCCCCATGTTTAAGGTATTTACCTCCTCCCAGGTAATCTGGCTAGGGTTTAATGCCGGAGACTCTATATAATTTAGTTTGTTCCCATTAATTGCATAATTATACAAACCGGTAGGAAGGGTAGGGAAATAAGCATAATCGCTTATATTTTGATTTCCTAATGATCCATAAGACGCCCTTATTTTAAAAAGGTCAAAAGTATCTTCTGCAAATCCATTAAAGAAATTCTCCTTATTGATTACCCAACCTGCTGAAACAGAAGGAAAGAAGCCCCATCGTTGTGCAGAAGGAAAACGGGAGGTTGCATCGTAGCGGCCATTAAATTCCAATAGATATTTATCATCATAATCATAGGAAAGTCTATAAAACAAGCCTTGCAAAGCCCATTCTGATGCACCACCATTTGCAGTTGGATTATTTGTAGCCAGCCCAAGGGAATTCAAATCATTAGAAATTAGATTTTGCTTTCCTGCCGAGATACTTTTTGTTAGAAAGGTTTCATGGTTGTACCCAACTACGGTTTTAAGGTTATGCTTATCAAAAGACCCCCTGTATTCTCCATACACGTTTAATGCATCATATTTGCTTTCGGTTCTATATTCATTTAAATAATCATAGCCCATTAAGTCTATTTGATTAGGATAGATGGAATAAGGAATCCTGGTGGAGCGCTGGTATCGAGAATAATTATTTCTTCTAATGGCATAACTGGCGTTAAACTTTAAAGAAGTAAAAGGTTTAATTTCAGCCGAAGCTATATTCGAAAAACCACTGTTATTAGTTAGCTCCTGGGAAGTTCCCTGTAGCAAAGAAGCGTAAATACCATCTCCTATGGTGTAATTATTAAGTTCTGTTCTCCATAAAGAACTTCCATCTGGGTTGGTTGGCATATAAGAAGGTAAAGCATGTACCCATATCATACTACCCCAAACATTTCGGTAGCCATATTGTGTTCCTCCATGTTCTAAATCTTCAGAACTGTTATACTGCATATTGTTAGAAAAGCTTAACCAATCTGTAGCTTCAATATCCAATTTACCCCTTAAATTATATTTTTGATATTCATCATCCTGCACCTTTAATATTCCGGTAGATTGAAAATTTCGGTAAGAGAAATATGCATTGATTTTTTCTGAACCTCCGGAAACAGAACCGGTATATATTTGAGAAGGGTATGTATCTCTAAAGAAAGTATCCCACCAATTGGTGCTGCCGTAATGCACATATTGGTCTCTTCCATTACGTTGGTCTATAATGACTCTTGCCAAAGAAGGATCCTGGGAAACTTCATATAAGGCCTCCATATCTGCTTCATTATAGCCTGTATAGGAAGCACCGCTATTATTTCTAAACGATTCGTCTACAATTGTTACCGCTTTATAGGGGTCTGTAACAAAGTCTGTATTCATTGTCGGGGAATTAACCGCCATAGTAGACCCAAGGTTAACAACTACATTCCCTTTTTTAGCATTCTTTGTAGTTACCAAAACAACACCAAAAGCCGCCCTTGCACCATATATGGCTGCAGCACCTGCATCTTTTAAAACACTTATAGATTCTACATCGTCTGGGTTAAGATTGCTTAAACTTCCTTCTACCCCATCTATAAGAATTAAAGGTGTACCTCCATTTATAGAAGTGAACCCACGAATATTAATACGAGGCTCAGCCCCAACTTTACCGGTAGATTGGGTAACGTTTAAACCCGGACTTAGCCCCTGTAAACTGGAGCTAACATCGGCTACAGGACGTTCAGCAATATTTTCTGTATTAACAGTACTTACCGCAGTTGATAAGTTTTCTTTACGGGTCTCACCATAACCAACTATAACCACTTCTTCAAGGGCATTTTGATCTGGTGCCAGCCTTACTGTAATTTTTGAAGTACCCTCTGGTTTTACTTCCCTGGTAGTATATCCCATAAAAGAAATTTCCAGAATAGGATCATTAGAAGTTGTATTGATGCTAAAATTTCCATCAAAATCTGTATTGGTCCCGTTAGAAGTTCCTTTTTCTATTACCGTTGCCCCAGGCAACGGAATACCTTGTTCATCTAAAACAGTTCCCTGAAAAGTTTGTTGAAAGTTATCGGTTCCTGGTAAGCTTCCCGACTTGTAATTGAAAGCAAGTGCCTCCGAAAAAATAAATAGAAGGCATAGTAAATATACCTCCTTTTTTAAAAAAAATTGTATTTTAGTAGTCATTAGATTTGGCTATAATTAATAATTGTAGTCTAAATTAAGCCCATTCTGCTGCAACAGAATGGGCTCCTTTTGGCTAATTCAAAAAGTGGATTTAATCTTATAAAATAATATTTTAGGTTAGTTTTTTTGCTTCTAAATAATTGGGCGTAAAACTATAGATTGCTTTCCCCAGAAAGATTTTTTTTAGTTTAAGTTTATATTAACTAAGCTTTAAATTAGCGGTGCAAAAAGAAGGAAATCGATTTTCCCAAACCCAAGGGAATTCTTATTTTTCGATATAACTATTACAGGAGTGTTTAATGATTATTTATTTCCCACAAAAAGTTTTCTGTGATTTAATTTATAAGGTGATGTTTATTCTTAAATAGAAGAAAAATAGTTGGACTCGATAAGCTAGATTTATCCCGATAACTATCGAGACCGCGAGGCTGGCCAGGAGATAATTTACTTAGCAGCAATGGTCAAAAAAAAAAAAAAAAAACCGGCAATCTCAACTTTACGAAAATTGTTCCTATTTAGTATTAGAGCTAAAGCTATAGATAAATAGACCAACATAAAAAGGCCGGTAACTTTGTTACATCTGCAAGTTAATTTTAAAACATTTTATATACTGTAGTAACTACAACTCCCTTAAAATTGGGCGATTTAAGAGATAGCAACTGCTTTTCTTCTTTGATCTCCAGGTTAAAGGGATACTCTAAAAGGTTGACTCCGCTTTGCTTTTTTAACCTAATTCCCTGTCCTGAAATAATATCTTTATTGGGTAGAAAATCTCCTTCCGGCAAATGCTCGGTGAGTACTATATATTTAAAATCAGTTAGTTTATTCATCACCGACTTTATTTCGGTGTTCGATAAATGTTGCAACACCTGCCTAAGGATTGCACAATCTGCCAGTGGCAATTCATTTGCTGAAATATCTAAAAGCTGAAATTCTAAATTATCAGCCACAAATTCTTTTTTATTATGTTCTATAAGCCCCGGAACTATATCTACCGCGATATATTTTTTGGTATACCTTACCAATTCCTTCCCAATATTAAAATCTCCACACCCTAAATCACAAACTACCGGCGGAGTTTCAAAAGCACCCAAAAATGCAGACAAAGCCTCCAAATACGGATTCACCATTTCAGGATGATGTGATCCCGAACCCGAATAATATACATTATTATCCCCACCCCAAAGCTTGTTCTCGTAAATTTGAACCATAGCATCTTTAGTAGGCCAGGGCTTTTTTATTTTTTTCTGCTTCATCATAAAACCGGGGGTTAGTTATAGCTATTCAAATATACCCATCTATAAGAATAAGCTACCAACATGCTTATATTTTTAACCAGTATATTCTTGTAGCAAGTACTTCAACCAGTATTTGAATAAATGCTAGGTTAAAGCAAAAAAAGAGGTATAAGTATTATGCTTTAAAATTCAGGAAGTCTTCATCTCACAAGAAATCTTAAGTATAGTGAATTCTGCCGGTCTCATTGGGGCCAGGCCAATTTGTACAATCATTTTATTTTCTAAAATATCCTGAGAACTCATGGTTTCATTTAAGCCTACTTTTACAAAAAAGGCATGTTCGGGTTTTGCACCTGCCAGGGCACCTTCCCGCCATAAATTTAGAAGGTGATTTTCAATCATTACTTTTACGCTCGCCCAGGTAGGTAATGTATTAGCTTCAAAGCGGAATTGTTGTAACGCCTTTTTTACAGATTCTTCTATATTTATATACAGTCTTTGTATAGAAACATACCTGCTTTCATTATCGTTTCCTGCCAATGTTCTTGCGCCCCAAACCAAAACTCCCCTACCGGAAAAAGTTCTAATCGCATTTATAGACTTTCCCGCGATAGCATCTACATTAAGGCTTTCTTGTTGATTTTGGGTAATATTTACAGTAGGTTCTATTACCGAATTTAAACTTACATTAGCCGGGGCTTTCCAAACACCCCTTTGGGTATCTACATTCACATACACTCCTGCAATGGCGCCTGATGATGGCAGACTTATATATTTATTATTTATTTCATTTTTAAAACTGCGGTACACCAAAGCGTCCAGGTCTTTAACTTCATGCAAAGATTTTTTATGAAAACTGGAATTGACCGGCGAACCGGTATCTTCAATTTTAGTATGGATAATTACAGAATTTTCTTCATTGGCTGTATACTTAAAAGCCGTTTTTAATGAAGGATAATAAGCAGCTCCATATTTTAGATGATTTGTCCCGATAGCGTGTCTAAAATCGTTTATGGCCGAAGGGGAATTATTATCATAAACATCACAAATAGTAAACCTATCCCTAAGTTTATGGCACAATGCCAAAGCATCTTTTACCACAAAACCATATTCTATTTCGTTAGCCAGGCTTATAGCATCCGGAAAAACAAGAAGGCTAATTTCGTCTATGGTTTCAGTAGCTTTTATTCCTCCAAGTAGTCCCTCCAGGGGATCTCGTTTTCCAACTTCAATTTTTTCGGCTTCATAATTACCCACCGAAACGATATAACAGGGACCACCGCCATTACTAAAGTATAATTCCAGGCTATGGTAAAGTTTAAAAATACCGGGATGGGGGTCGTCTACAGTATAGGTTCTTGAGCTAAGTTTAGCATTGGTGGAAATATCGGTTAATTTAAGGCTAAAAGCTTGCAGGGGTGCACCGCCAAATTTATCTCTATATTCCTGAAGGGAGTTAATTTTGGTAGGAATGTTATGCAGGCTATCCTCCTGGGTATACCCTATAAATGCCGGTATTGCCGAGGGCACACTACTAACCGAAACCGGGAAAGAGGCTGTTTCCTCAAGATACACTCCGGGAGCTTTTGGTGATTTCATATATTTTGGTTTTACAGTCAATGCTTAAGCTTGAATTATTTTTTGGAAAAATAATGAATTTCAAACCTCAATCTATTCTATGTATTTCAAGATTCACAAGTACATTTTACTCCAGAACCCTCTTTTTCAATTCTTTAAATATAGCTAAAAGAAATAGAGAAACTTAATTACTACCTGCTTTTAAAGGCAACAATTTTAGGAAAGTGGGAATAATATTATCTCAAAATAAAAATTTCAGAGCTGGACCTGCTCTAAGTCTGTTTCAGAACTCTACACAGACTTTTATACTACTGAAGAATATTTAGAGAATTTTAAGCGCTTAAATGCCATTTTAAAAGAGTATGAAGTCAAAGATCATATAGATCAGCCCTTTCTTCAAATTAAAATGATTGATTTAAACAGAAAAACGTTACCTCTTTATAAAAGATTGGATGATAAGAATAAAGCTATCGGGAACTTTTAAAGTTCATCATACTTTTTATTAGAGTCTTTACTTTTTTCAACTGGATATTTAATCTCGTTTATTTCTAATTTTTTGCTTACAGCATCCAATAAATCTATTTTAAACTCTTCTGAGAAATAGGTTAAGAAAATAAAAATATCTGCTAACTCGTTTGCTATTTTTTCATTTTCAATATTGCGAATTTGTTGATCGGTTTTCCATAGAATTAATTCTTGTAACTCTGAAACCTCAACATTCAATCCGATAGCTAAATCTTTAACAGAATGAAATTGCCTCCAATTCCTTTCCTTTCTAAATTTCAATATCTTTTTCTGCAATTCCGTAAATGATCTATTCATTTCTATATTCAAATTTCTTAGTTAAAAGAGCCTCCTTTGAGGGTGCAAAACTTTCAGTATTGGGAAGTGAAATTTTCTTTCCGTGAAAACTTTGATAATAATTAGATTTCACTTCTGGACTTACGTGTATTAAAAAATTTTGATCTATATAAATTAAACCATTATCATACATTCGGTGAAAATCGACTCTTAGTAATAATCCATTACTCACGTGATTGGAATCGTTATTTAAATATGGCTGAATGTGGGCAGCTTCCAAAAGTTCTACTGTCTTATCACCTGATATACAACATTGATTAGAATAAGCACGGGTTATTCTTGCACGAAAAACCCCACTTCCTCTCCTTTCAGTAATGAGCCTTGCTTTCTTTAGCTTTTCTGTGGAAGTGGGTATTAATTCAAATTTCTTCGTACTATAATTGAGATCATTAGACAGAGTATCTAATTGTTCAAAATATTTTATCTTAACGATATACCTTGAAAAATTAATGTTGTAATTCTCTAAGTCTTTAAAATCTTCTTCATCCCAGAATTCGGCATTATTTAGAATAATACACCCAATTTCGGAATTTAAAACACTGCGATCATCCTTACTATGCTTCCCCTTGTATTTATTGAGCCTATCAACCAATTCCTGTTTACTAGAACAACCATTTCTAAAACCGAATTTATTCCAAGCTTCATTAATACTCATATTTTTATACTCAATAAATTCTCCAAATCCACCAATTTTACGAATAGGAGATTTGAGCATAAAATATAATCTATCCCCTTCTGGAAGTCTTGTTACATTCCAAGGTGTAGGAGTCCAAAGATTAATTTTAGAATTAAGATTTTGATTTTTTAAAAGAGTAAACCAGTTTAAATCAGTTGGGGAAATTGCGAACATACTTATTCAATTAAAAAGTAATTACTAAAGACATTCTTAATAGTTGACCATAATAATTGTGCGTTCTCTGGAGTTAAGTTTAACTGTATTACTGTATTAACGATTGTTCCAATAAATAAGCTTTTCCAATCAAATTTTCCAAGATCTTCTGCGGTTTTATTTAAATGATCCAATTTAGAATTAATAATTTCTAACTGTTCAGGAAGTAGATCTATTTTATTTAAACTTTCTTTTAATTCAATTATTCTATTCGTTAACTCAATAAACTCTTTAGCTGAAAATTTATCATTATCCTGATCAATTTTTAAATCCAAATGATCGACTTGATCATGTAAGACCTTCCATTTATCTGGAACAGTAATTTCTCTTTTTAAATAGCGTAACCAATTAGAAAAAACAGCTAGTTGTGAATTCCAACTTCTGGAAAAAAACTCTTCGAAATAAACATCATCACCAGGTGAAAATATTGCATAATGATCATTTTCGGAATTTTCAGCGGTTTGAAAAGAAAAGTAAAATTCATCGTTTTTATATTCTAAGTTTGTAGCAAATCCGTCATAATTATACTTGTTTGCGGATTTTGAGAATTTAAATTGAGAAGGTGAAAGCCCATTTTTTACTATTAAATCGTAAATACTATTTTTCTGGGAGGTCAATAACTTCATAAATTGAATTTAGATATTTAAAAGTAATAAAAATTTAACTTATCATTCCACCCCTCTCTCCGCCCCCGAAATAAAAAAAGCCCTACAAACATACTGTTTATAGGGCTTAACAAGCGTTAAAAGTGGTCCCACCTGGGCTCGAACCAGGGACCCCTTGATTATGAAAATTTTTTTGGGGTAATCAAACGGTTCAAACAAACACATATATTATTGATTATCAGTATTTTAATAAATTTTGATATCAAATAAAATCAGGTGATTTCATCGAATTATGTGCAAATTATGTGCAAATTTTTTTAGTATATTTACCTGATGCAGACCAGTTTAACCCTCAGTTTAGACAAAAGAAGGAGTCGGAAAGATGGCAAATTTCCGGTTATAATTCGCCTTGGTCACTACCAAAAAACCACGTCAATAGCGACTGGACAAGCAATTCCGGAGGAATGCTGGGACGAGAGAAAGAAAAAAATCAAGGGGTCCTTTAAAGGAACCGAAGCACTTTTTCATTTAAACAACCTTTTGCTTAAAGAATTAGTCCAATATCAGGATAAAATAAATCAGCTACGTGAGAGTAGAGAACTAGAATTCCTATCCATTAAACAATTAAAGAATCGTCTGGTAGGTAAAAATAAATACGATTCTTTCTATGAATTTGGTGAAGCCAAAGTGGTTGAGTTAAAAGCTACTAATCGATTTGGAACTGCAAAAAATTATCAGCATTTAATTAACGTCCTAAGAAAATTCACTAAAGGGAGAGATGTGAAATTTAATGAAGTTAACTATGAGTTTCTAGTCGATTTTGAACGGTACCACCTATCAAAACCCGGAAATAGCATAAATGGAGTAGCTTCTTATATGCGCACCCTGAAAGCCATATTTAACAGGGGAATTAAAGCGGGAATTATAAAGCGGGAGGCATATCCTTTTTACAATTATCAAATCAAAACAGTGCCTACTGCAAAAAGAGCGATAAAGCAGGAATCTGTTAAGAAAATATTGGAGATGAAGATTGATCCTTCGGACTTTATGGTTCACTACCGCAACTACTTCATTCTTTCTTATATGTTATTTGGAATGTCTTTTATTGATATGGCATTTCTAAAAGTAGAAAACATTAGGAATGGACGTATTCGATTTCAGCGAAAGAAAACTTCAAAACTTTATGATATTAAGATAACCGAACCCTTAAAGGAAATTCTTAATTTTTATACCAAAGATAAAAGTTCGGATGAGTTCATTTTACCCATTATTAAAAGGGAAAAAGTAGAATTACAATACAAAGATGTTAAGGACGCTCTCCACCGTTACAATGATGGTTTAAAACGTTTAGCAAAACGTTGTGGCATTGACGAAAAACTAACCTCTTATGTTTCAAGACATAGCTTCGCTACCCACGCAATGTTGAAGAATATTCCACTAATAGCGATATCTGAAATGTTAGGGCATAGTAAATTGAATACTACCCAGATCTACCTGAAGTCTTTACCATCGAATCTAATGGATGTATACCAGGAAGAATTGAATAGGTTTTGAAAACGTTTTTTGTAGTCAACTCTAAATCTAATAAAATTCGGAGTATTTTCTTTATCATTTACTTATAAAACTCCAAACTTTAAGGCAAGAAGCACCCTCCAGATCTTAATCTAGCCAGTGCTTTTCCAGAGTCAAGAATAAATTTCTCCATAGTATGTAAGTAATCAGGCTATTGAATATAAACAAAATAAAGATATCTAAAGGTCATCACCTTCCATAACCAAATTTTGAAAATAAGTTGGAACCAACAAGCTCAATTTATAGTATTACTCAAGGAGTAGCATTCATTATATGTGAATAGAATAAACATTATTCTTTCCAAAATATAATTTCCTGTTTGAACGGTTTAAGGTATGGATCCTTTACTTCTAACTTAATAATATTAGTTGCATTAAGTTCGTCTAAAGGTAAATCTAGTATCCAGATATGCTCAGAAGGATTACTTAAATATGGAGCAGATCTACTCAATTTATCTGGAACAAGATTTTTATCCTGCCATCTTTTAATTCTGGCAATATATGGATCTATCCTTTTTTCCCTTTCGAGATTTTGGTAATATTTTCCATTTATGTAAGCCTTAATTTCGGTCTTTTCAGATCCTGAATAGTAATTTAGAATCAGCTGATTATTATCTTTGGTGATAGTATAAGGCAAATCGTTCTGATCTAAATCTCCAAACCAAAGGTTAAACTGCCCATTTTCATTAGAATCTAAAGGTTTAAATTCAAAATGATAATCATTCCCTACAAACGTAATATCAAAATAACCCCTGGGACTACCGTCTTTCATCAGACCTAAAGGAATTCCGGTCCAGTCTTTTTGCCCTGTCCACCAATTACCAGATACTGCTCCTGCTGTTAATTCATGAATATCGCTAAAACCATTACGTTTATAATACCGCCTAATTATACTGTGAGTATGACCAGACAGCACTAGAATGTCATTCTGTATATCCAATAGGTCAAGCAAGTCTTCCTTATTTCTTATCCACGCCAACGGGATGTGCTGATTAATTACAATTAGTTGTTCTTTCTTTGATAAGCTTAAAATATTCTTTACAAATTGAATTTCTTCCTCTTCGTAAAAACCTTCATATCCGTATTTTCCTTTTGGCTTTATAGAGTTCACAGTAATGAACAGAACGTCTTGATAAAAAAATGCATAAGTAGTGGGACCAAAAATCATCTCGAAATCCTTTTCCTGATGATTTATTGAGTTTTCAAAATTACGATCGTGATTTCCGTATACTACTTTGTAAGGAAATTTACTATAATCCAAAATATCTTTTAAAGGTTCAAACAAGCCAACAGTATCATTAACCATATCTCCCAGAAAAATACTGAAAGCATAATCTTTTTTGTTTACTAGCTCTTTGCCTATAGTATTCCCAGCATACTTTATTTCATTTTCAGTGCCAACCTGAACATCTCCAATAGCCATAATTTTAAAGCTCCCGTCCACAGGTGTCTTTTTTAATCCAAAATTCATGTCATTAGTGAAAAGGCTGGTATTTTTATACCACTGATTAGATTTTGACGATTGGAAACCTGAGGGTAAGATGACAAAAATATTATTATCATTAGTTCTTTTTAGTTGATATTCGCCCCTCCGATTGGTTTTTGTAATATCAATACCATTAGAAACAAAAACATTTTTAAGTCTCTTTTCTTCAATATCGAATTTTCCATTCAAATTTTCATCCTCATAAACAATGCCCCGAATAATTGGACTTTCAGATATTGACCAGGCAGTTGCTGGTAAAACCAGCATAAACGAGTATAAAATTAAATTCTTCATATCTATTATTAAAAAAATAGGACGGTACTTTTACCGTCCTATCCTAACCTAACTTACCAAACAAACATTAAAATTAATTGTTATCAGGAGAGTCATATTTATGAACATACAATTGGTTGTCTACCGTATAGCTAGCATAACCTACTCCATTGGGAGCGACTTGTAATTGTAAGTCGTCCGCTTCTTGATTAGAAAGGACGGTTGTACCTCCCCAATTGAAAGTTTCATCATCGAATCCAATAACCACTGGATTTTCAGTTTCATTTTTATAAAGAAGCATTGGATTATCAAAAGCGTCAACGGCTAAATCGAAGGTTCTAACTTCGGTAGTAGCAATATTACTTCCTAAAAGGGTCCAATTTTGATCTTCAGAAGAATACTTCTTAACCTTTAATTGGTATTCAGTACCTTCTCCATTATTTTCAGCATAAGCTACATAAACATTATTCTGGCTATCTACAGCCATAGATACATCATAATAATAAATGGTCGTTTCTTCTGACTCTTTCATCTTATCTGCTAAAGTAGTCCATCCATTTTCATCGTACTTATAAACAGAAACTCCCTGTCCTTCACCGAAGTCTAAAACAGAAAGGTATACAACACCATTAACCTCTTTGGTTTTTATTGTACGTGCAGCTCCAGTTCTACCAGTAATAGGAAGATCTGTCCACGAAGCACCATCAAAGACTTTGGCAAAAACTCCTCTTCGGTTTGTTGGATCATCACGATCATCATTAATATAAAAACCGAAAATATCACCATTGTCATCAGTACTAACAGCACTTACATCAGCTGCAACGCCAGAGAAACCAGCTTCTCCAACATAATTCCAGCTACTAGATTCATAAGCCATCATAGAAGTTTTATAAGGATCTAGATTATCATCACGAAAACTTACCAGCGGTGTACCGTCCTGTTTAAATCCTAAATCCACACTTCTAGCTCTTGCCGGAGTAAAATTTTCAGCACCAATCATATTCCATTGATTACCACTATATGAAATCAAATTCAACTTTCGATCATCTGATTCTTCCGGATTTGAAATGTAAACAATAGAAGGTTCAGAGGTCATAGGGTTAATATCCATAGAAATTTCTCTTACCTCTGCATTAAATGCTGTTAGATCACTCCATACAGCACTGGCCTGCTCAACTACCGAAATGGTATAAATATCGTTGGTATTTTCTTCATTAAGCATATATTCCAAGTCTGTGGAAAAATCATTTACAGTTTCTCCACTAACCTGATTCACACCCCCAACGGTCACTTTATCATTTTCACTTGTGGTAAACCTAGCGATTAGCGAGGATCTATCGATTTGAGCCGGTAAAGCTATTGTTACTTCATTTCCAGAAATATTCTCTACAACATAATCATCGAATAACTTATCGTTGTCTTCCTGATAAAACCCGAAGCTCTCCAGTGAAACTTCTGCGGGTCCTGTTGGTTCTGTTATTTCATCATCATCACTTGAACAGGAGATAAATAGACCTGCCAAGGCCACAAATAGAAAAAGAAATTTAGTTTGTTTTCTCATTTTTTGAATTTTAGTTATTATTAGAATTAAAGATTAGTTTCTTTCGGATATAAAATTGCTTCAATAGTTGGTGAATCAATAAAGTAGGCTTTGATTCTATCTGCAATTTCACCTTCATCTAAAGCTTGAACTCGCTCTTGATAATTTACCACGGCATTCCAATTCGGATATTTATTAAAATAGTGTTCCCTAATCGCCTTTGTCCAATAGGTGTTTCTTTGGCGCAAAAGATTATCCACTTTCAATAAGTTTGTTTTAATTTTATTTAAATCCTCTTCAATAGAAATTTCTTGACTTGCTAACTTACTTAAGATATCTTTAGTCCTTTCAATAAGTTCCTGGGCCCTTTGTGGTTCACATAAAAAGTTAACACTCTGCCTGCTTAAGTCGGATGGTTGCAAGGTACTACTAGAACTGACACCAACGCTGTAAACAGCTCCCATCTCCTCACGGAGTTCTTTTAAAAGTCGAGATCTAATAATATCTTTTACTACAACATTTTCCAGATCTCTCTTCGGCAGAAATCCAATTGTATCCGATTGTTGATAAACAAGGGAAACACTTGCTTTAGGAGACTCGCCTGTTCTTTTTATTAATTTTTCATCCTCCTTCAGCTTATTTTTTAACTTATACTTGTAATCCAGGGAAACCTTCCCTGAAGGTAGAGCTGCCAAATAATTCGTCACTGCTTCCCGAAAGAAATCGAATGGTTTATCACTAATGAGTACCATAGTATAACCGTCAGCATTTCCAAAAAAATGATTATACACTGATATTACTTCGGACTCTTTTAGATTCTTTTCAATAATTTCAGCAGATAGGGACCTTGTCACATAGTCATCTCCCCTTAACATCTGCTTTATTTCCCTTGCAAATATTTGGGAAGGGCTTAAATCTTCATTCTTCTTACTTTCTATTGTTCGCTCTTTAACTTGTGCAAATAAATCGGCGTCAACCTTTGGGGAGGTCCATTTCAAATAAAGTAATTCGAATAACGTTTTCTTATCTTCCAAATCACTACTAGCGTAGAATCCGGTTCTAGTTTTATCGGCTAACATAGTTGCCTTTGCACTACTTCCGGCCAAAAATTGACTCAAAGCTTCCCTGGAGAAATCTCCATATCCACTTAAGGATATTATAGGTGTGCTATAAATTCCATTTACATAATCTTTTTCCTGCAATGCATAATATCCACCTTTTCTAAAACCACTGAGTAGAATATTATTTTCATCTAGATCCGTTTTTTTATAGATCAATCTCACTCCATTAGATAAAGTAAATTCTTTTGCATCTATCTCTTCAATTAGCTTCTCCGAAATTATACTTCCTGGGTTAGGCTTACGCGCTATTAATTTTTCCGGTACATTTAAATCTCTATAAAAAGGCTTTACTTCTATTAAATCTACATCTCTTATTTTCTTTAAAGTAGCAATGTTTGGAAGGCTATCCTTTAATTCATCTTTTGCAGTCAACAAATACTTTGTTTTTGTAGGCTGGTAAATACGTTCCAATTCCTTTTTTAAATTGAGCGAATCAATTGATTTCAGGTACTTTTTTGTCAGGCGAAACTCCTCTTTTTGTGTGATGACAGCATTTCCGTAATAGAAATTTTGATACATTTCCTTGACCATAATACCCGCAGAAGGCTTTTCATCCTCTTGGTTAGAATTATCAAGACTTTTAAGAAGTTGTTTTTTGACCTTTTTAATTTCGGATTGGGTAAAACCATAATTAAAAATTTGTTCAACATGATAGAAATATTCCTCAAGGCCCTCTTCAATAGCAGAACTTTTAAGGTCTACAGAAGTCATTAAAGCAGCTTTTACCGGGAAATAATTCCCTAAACTTATACTCCCGCTTTTATAACTGGGATTATCAAAAGAAAGATTTCCAAAACGTTCTCTGAATAAATCGTTTAATATGTTTTTCTTCAAATAGGCAACAAAATCTTCCTCTGTTTTTATGTCTCTATAGGGGTCGATTAATTGAACACCTGTTAATTCAATATCTTTTGTTCCTTTATCGGTTACTATCTCATAGTTACTATTTTCAAAATCCTGTATGTTAAATATCTGTTGTTCGGTTTTTTGCGATGTGATACCTGAAAACTTACTTTTAATTAAGGCTTCCACCTCTTCGAGATCAAAGTCACCAGCAATAGCTACTGCCATTAAATTAGGGTCATACCATTTCTTATAATAATCAACCAGGTCGGACCTTTTAAAATTTCTAAGTGTTGTGGTATCCCCAATAACTTTACGTTTTGAATATCGGGAATCATTTAGAAGGAGGTTTAAAAAAGCATCTTGAGTTTCCTGTTTTGCATTTTGTTTAGAGAGCCATTCAGATAATACTACTCCCCTTTCCTTTTCAATCTCAAGGGAATCCAAAACAATTCCATTGCTCCAATCTGCTAGAATAGTTAGAGTAGAATCTACCAGATCTTTATCCCCAGTTGGAAGTTGCAGCTTATAAATAGTTTCAGAGTAGCTAGTATGCGCATTAAGATCGTGTCCAAATTTAGCTCCTTTACTTTCTAAAAAATCAGTAATTCTGTTACCTGGAAAATTAACAGTTCCATTAAAAGCCATATGCTCCATAAAATGAGCAAGCCCCCGTTGATTATCAGTTTCCTGTAAAGATCCTGCCTTAAGAAATAATCTAAAAATAGCCCTATTCTTTACTTCATCTGTTTCGTATAGGTAATAGGTCAAGCCATTATCTAAAGAATCAATTACCAAACTTGGATTAGACTTTAGTTCCTGAGCCTTACCTACAAAAGATATACAGATTACAATTAGTGTTATTATTTTTTGCAGCATTTTCTAATTCGTTTTTTCGATGATAAATTCTGATTGATTGTTAAAAGGACCCGGAAGGCCGATATTTACATCATCTTTATTAGTGCTTTCAATGGTGACAATTAAAGTATTATCCATATTGCTTTCCACACTTCTTTTAAGCCATTGTATCTGAATAGGTCTGCGATATATTCCACTAGGGAACAACAACGGATTTTCATTAGTTAAAATGCGATAGTCTCTTCCTTCCTGTAAGCCATTACCAGGAGTGACAGAGTATGTTACCTCCAAATCCTCATTGTTCTTCTTAGTACTATAATATATATAGTAAGACACTACATCCTGTCTATTGGAGTTAACAACTATGCGGTTTTGATTATTTTGCATAATATGCACGAAAGGCTCATCAAATTTTTCAATTTGTTCCTTATCACAGGAAAACAAAGAGATTATAGATATTATTAATAAGCCGTACCGAAAACCTTTATTTATTATTTTAATATCCTTCATTTTGAACCATATTATCATTAGTATTCATTTCACTCAGAGGAATAGGCAATACAAATAAGTTACTTGGGTAATCTAATCTTTCTACACTGGAAGAAGTTTGGGAAGAGCGAACAAGGTCTTTATGACGTCTTGTTATATCGAAAAAACGATGACCTTCAAAACAAAGTTCTTTAGCTCTTTCTAAAGTGATTAAATCCAGCAAGGCTTCCTTACTTTCGACTTCAATATCAATAGTATCTGCCGGTATGCCATAGGCTCTTGACTGTATTAGTTTGAGTGCGCTCTTGGCTTCTTCCAACTGATTCAGATTTGCACTAGCTTCCGCTAGGTTGAGAACTACTTCTGATCCCCTTATCACGTGCAAATCACTCCCATAAGAAGTTTCTTCTACTCCCGGTCTTGAATATTTTAATGTAGCCATATTACCCTCACCTGCATTCTGTGTAAATAATTTTAATCGAACATCTAGGGTATCGTTAAACATAGTTTTCAATTTTTCGGAAGCAAAAGCCGCTGGACCAGCAACTGAATAGAATCTTTGTACATCTGAATTACGCTCGGTTCCGTTTAAAATGAATATTGCTTCTCTTCCTGGCTGAAGTGTTCTAAACATACTAACATAAGCTTCATGAGGAGTCAATTCGATTTGGGAGAGAACCAGCTGAGCATATTCCTGTGACTTCCCCCAATCTTCCATATACAGATAAACTCTGGATAAAAGCGCTTTTACAGCTACATCTGATGCAAAATAAGGAAGACCTTGATTCGTGGACATACCTTCAGTATCAAAAATATTTTCTGCCTCGATCAAATCAGATAATATTTGCTCATAAACTTGATTCACAGAACTACGTCCAACATTATCATCAGCTCCCGGTAATTCTAATAATACTGGAACACCAATATGGTCAGCGTCTTGTGTAAAGGAATAGTTTTGAGCATAAGTCCGAACTAAATCAAAATGAATTAAGGCTCTTAAAAAGAGAGCTTGAGCTTTGATTTGTTGCAGTTCTGATTGATTGTCTGGATATTTATTTAGAAGCTCCGGTTGATACTTCAATATATTATTTGTATTTGCTAAAGCCAAAAGACCATTAGACCAGATATGGCCTACCGCCGTAACTTCTTGTGCGGGTTCTGAAGTAAAATTATACTGATCCACCATTTTAACTCCTTCAGCTGTAGTCACCAGGTCAAGGAGATCTCCAGCTACTTGTGGATAGAGGTAGAATTCAGAATCGTAATAGTCATAAACACTACTATAAGCTCCAGGTACAGCTGATCGAATACCATCTAAATCTGAGAAATACGTGGGTATAGAAGTTTTCCCAACTTCATTTACCTCCAGAAAGTCCTCACAACTATACATCCCCATTAAAACGAAGAGAATTAAAAATTTACTGATATTTTTCATATTTAATCTTTTAGAAACTAGCGTTTAATCCAAGCGATACTAAAGTCTCAATTGGAAAACCACTGATGTTGTTTTTGTATGAATTTCTATTGCTTTTATCATAAGGAGTCCAGAAACCGAGATTATCACCAATCAATGTTAGGCTTAGATTATTCATACCGAATTTTCTACTTAATTCTTTCTCCATTCGGTAGCTAAGCGAAATGTTTTGTAACCTTATGTGAGTTTTATTATATAAAAAACGGGTGGAGTTCATTACAGATCTTGTACTAACACCCCATAATGGAATAGGAGACAAAGCCAAATCTCCTGGATTTTGCCATCTATCTAATTGATTTACCGATTGATTATCAGTTTGAATATTCAATCCATCAGAACTTACTCCGCGTCCAAAAGAACTAAATCCATAACCACCGAGTACGTAAGAAGCTTGAACTCTTAAACTTAAATTTTTATAGGAAAAATTATTCACAATACTACCGAACAAATCTGGGGTAGATGTCTTATAAATTACTCGATTGGCTGCACTATACTCCCGGGTGATATTGCCTGAAGTATCATACCATAATGGGTATCCATCTCTCGGATCGACACCAGCCCATCTTATCAAATAATATGCATTGCTATCTTCGCCCACTTCCCATCTCTGGTTCCCTTGATTCTTTGGAATATCATTAAACAATTCTAGAAGTTTGTTTCGATTATGAGATGCCATAATCGTAGTAGACCAATTGAAATTATCGGTTTTCCAGTTCACTGTATTTAAGGTAGCTTCTACACCTCTATTCTCAATAGCTCCTACATTACGATAAACCCGAAGCGCACCCGTTGTCCGGGAAACATCAAGTCTACTAATTAATCTTTCTGTCTTATTTCTATATCCTTCAATTTCAAGATTAATTCTATTATCAAAGGCACTCATCTCTACCCCCAGATTAGTCATATAAGTTGTTTCCCAACTTAATTGAGGATTCGGACTTCTTTCCATTCCTGCTCCCGGTAAACCTGCATAGTTAAAAGAATCTCCAAATGTATAAACCCCCATAGCTTCCTGATCGCCTATACGTGAGTTTCCATTACTACCATAGCTACCTTTAAGCTTCAGTCTGTTCAGATAATTACTGCGAAAGAATTCTTCGTTATGCATATTCCAAGCGAGTCCCAGGGAAGCAAAATTCCCCCATTGTGCATCCTCACCGAAACCAGAATTCCCGTCTCTTCTACCTACTAAAGTAGCATTATACCGATCATCAAATGAATAAGTGAAATTTCCGAAATAAGACATTCTTGCTGTCTCTCGATAACTACTTCCCCCATCCTGGTCTGCAGCATGCCCCACACTTCTCACATGATCATTTACAAAACCTCCACCACTAGCACTGACACCTCTGGCTTGATCTTTAGACATTTCATACCCCAATAAGCCACTTATTGAATGGTCATCAAACTTTTTATCAACATTTAGAAGATGGGTCATAATCCACTTCAAATAATCCAGGTTTCTTACAGAGGCGTAACCTACCTTATTCCCATTCTGGTCTTTTCCCGACCAATTTTTCATGGATTGATACCTATCCTCATTACTACTTTGATAATCTAGACCTAATTGCAACCTGTAGGATATACCTTCAAAAAACTCATAGTTATATTTCAGATTTCCCTGAAATGCAAAACTTCTTTGATTATCATCATTCTGTTCTCTTTCTGCCACCGCATTAAAAAAACGCTGATCCTCCCAAATTGGTGATCCATCAGGATTAGAGCCATTTATTATACGGTAATATTGTCTAAATGAACCATCATCATTATAAGGAGAAATGATGGGTAGATTTTCATAGTATTCATTTCCAGGGGTAAACAAGTCATTTACGTTATAGGAAGCCCCTAGAGATAAGTCTATCCACATTTTATCTGTAATATCGGTAGAATTATTTGCCCGTACCGAGAAACGTTCCTGTTTGTTTCCTATTATTGTACTCTTATCCTGAAAATACCCACCTGAAATATAATATGTACTTGTTTCTGATCCCCCACTTGCAGAAAGCCCAATCTGAGAGGTATTTCCCTGATCATAAAAAATATCATACCAATCAATATCTGTTTCGCTATAATTATTTAACTCATTATCAGTAAAAGGAAAATATTGCATATCTCTACCAGTATTAACATAAGACTCCTTTGCCAACTCCATATATTGAGCTCCGTTTAAAACCTTAAACCGTGTGTTCTCAGCGAGAAAACTCTGTCCACTCCTTGCGGAAACATTGAATCTAACCTTTCCCTTTCGCCCCCTTTTAGTAGTAATTAAGATCACCCCATTAGCCCCATCAGCTCCATATAGAGAAGTTGCTGCAGCATCCTTTAATACTGTGATTGATTCAATATCTTCAGGATTTAGATAAGATAAAGGACTAACACTGGTACTCATTCCGGTCATGTTTGTTCTATTACCCGTAAAGAGTGGAGTTCCATCTAGAATCCACAAAGGCTCATTTGAAGCTGCCAAAGACGCGTCTCCTCTAATTGACACAGAATATCTACTTCTGGCACTACTTGTATTATCACTTTGTGGTGAGTATTGCAAACCAGGAACAATACCATCTAATAATTTATCAACTCTTTGAAAAGGAAGGTTTTTGATTTCTTCAGCATCTACTGTATAAGTACTACTTACCATATGCTCTTTTCGTTGTTTAGTACCATAACTGCTAGTTATGATCACTTCAGAAAGCTGGTCCCCCGGAGATAATGTGACATTAATAATTTCTTTATCGCCTACAGGGATCTCTTTTTTAGAAAACCCCACAAAACTAAAAACCAATGTATCTTTAGCAGAAGCTTGAATTTGAAATGCTCCTCCCATATTGGTAATAGTACCTTTACGTCTATTTTTAATAATTACATTAACTCCAGGAAGTGGCAAGGAATCTTTATCAAAAACATATCCTTTTAGAATCTTCTGAAAAAGTTCGGGATGCCGAACTTCACTGCTTTTAGGAATGTCTTCTTTTGAGTTATCTTTCTTCTTAATAATTACCTGATCTTTTATAATCTTAAAATCAAGTTTGTGACCAGGGAATAAAACATTTAGAAAAGAAACTATATCAACTTCGTTAACTTTAACAGAAATCTTCTTATTTATGTCCACATCATTAGGACTGTAAATAAATCTATAATCTGTTTCTTTTTCAATAGTGGAGAATATTTTAGCTACAGTTACATCAACAACATTAAGACTAATTTTATTTTTTTGAGAGTAACTAGCTGAAGCATTAACCGTTGATAAAAAGGCTAATAACACTAATAAAGTTAATTTAACTGGATTGTTTATAGATATTGATGTCCAGGCTACTCGTTCAAGTAGATTTTTTTTCATACATTTAATTAGTTAAGTGGTAATTATTTTATCACGTCTAGGGAATGGTGGCTCATTCCCTTTTTTTATTCAATAATTATTACATCATCTTTGATTGTATATTTAAATTCATACATATTATTTAGATATTCAATTATATTTTCGATAGACTCCGAACCAAAATTTGCATTAATTATCTGGCCTGAAAGAGTATTATTCTGATTTTTAATTTTCACATCGAAGCTTCTTTCTAGCGACATAAAAATCTGCTCTAGAGTTTTATTTCGATATATCAATTCCCCTGACCTCCAGGATGTATATAAATCGGTATCAACGGCCGTTTTGACCACACCACCAGCTGACGAATAGCTTCCTTTATATCCAGGACGTAGAAGTTGAGTTTTGTCTCCTCTGAATTGATCCTTTTCTGTATACATAGCAATCAAGCCTTCGACAAGAACAACTTCTATATCTTTATTTTCTTTATAAGCATTGAAATTAAAAGAGGTACCCAAAACCTGAACATTAATATCTGAAGAGTTAACTATAAAAGGTTTTAATGAATCTTTAGCAACTTTAAAATACGCTTCCCCTTCAAGCTCAACCCTCCGCTTATCACTAGAACTAAAACTCAAAGGATAGCGGATGGAGGATCCCGAATTCAAAAAAATCTGAGATCCATCCGCAAGGCTTAATTCAATTTTTTTTCCATTAGGAACGTATAATGTATTATATACCAGACTTTCGTTTTCCCTGGTGTATTCTATCTTATTTCCTTTTTTAACACCTATAGTATCCCCAGTTTCTGATAGAATGTGAGCATCCTCATTATCTTCCAGTATTTCCCGTTCTCCATTCGCCTTCTTAATGATAACATAGTTACTATTAGGGTCCACTACGCTATTATTCTTTTCAAGTAATGAGATCAAAATTCCACCTACAATCAATGCCAAAAACACTGCTGCTATTTTGTGAATTTTAAACTGTCGTTTTTTCTTGTATGATCTTTTCTTAAGATTTACTTTTTCGAAAATATACTTTGCTTTTTGGGCAGGTAGCTTCTCCTGTGAAGTTTTATTAATTTCATTTTCTATGAACTCATTTTCAAAAACACTGGAATTTTCTGGAAGCTTATCCAACAATTTAAAAAATTCATCTAATTCTGATGATGAATACTCATCTCGGATATATTTTCTAAATAATATTTTAAAACGGTTATTTTCTTTCATTATAAGGCTTCTATTACTAATACAATTAAAAAGGAGGCTAGGGTGACTCTATATTTAAATTTCTCTTAAAAAAATTTTAAAACACTATGTTACAGTATTTTAAAAATTAAAAAAATGTAAAATAAATTATATGGAATATAAGGAAATCCATATCTCCATGTTTAGAAAGGTGTTTTCGGATATTCTTCAGAGCCGTCTTCATTTGTGTCTTAACTGTGTTGACAGAAATACCTAGATTTTTTGCAATCTCTTCGTAGGATAAACCTTCCTCACGTGACATCAAGAAGATTCTCCGCCTACCTGAAGAAAGACTATTAATAGCATTCCTTTTAACATTTTCGTATTCTTTGTTCAATAAATTGTCTTTCGTCGAAGTAGAAAACGTTTCTTGAGTATAGAGCAGTTGGTCTCTCAAGTTTAAATCGTTTGCAGCTCTTTTGAGTATATTTAGAGACTGATTCTTAGCAATAGTATAAATGAAAGATTTAAAATTTAAATTTACATCTAAATCATTTCGGGTATTCCAAACCTTCAAAAACACATCTTGCACAACTTCTTCTGCGAAATCTGTAGATTTAAGCAGTTTCAAGGAGAAACCATAAATGCCACCGCTATATTTCTCATATAGTTTTTCAAAAGCTCTCTCATTACCATTTTTTAGTTGAGCAACTAATAACTTATCATCTGGATGTGAAGAATTTAAAATACTCATTTCAAGATTACAATAGATATCTACAGAAGAAGTCAATTTTAATAGCAGAAAAATTATTCCAAATCAGGAGTACAATTTTGAACTTATTTTTTAAATAAAAAAACATTAAAGCCTTTATTTACAAGTTGATACTATTATTTAGCGATCGTTATAAAATCTCAACTTTATTGATATTGGGGAAGGCTACAGTTTTACTTCAAATCGAACCATAGAGGAATTGAAATCAAAGGACGGGCAATAGCCTGAAAATCCTTGTGTCCTTCAAATCGAACCATAGAGGAATTGAAATTCGGCAAGGGTGAGCGTGCCTGCGGCTGCACAAACGGCTTCAAATCGAACCATAGAGGAATTGAAATTTGAGAAGATCTTCCGGACCTCGAGATTCCAGTAAATCTTCAAATCGAACCATAGAGGAATTGAAATTCATCTACCGGCAGGTTGTGTTCTTTGGCCAATTTTGCTTCAAATCGTACTAAATAGGCATTGAAATCCTAGAACTATATCTATCCCAATATACTTTTTGGGGTAGTTTACCAATTCTTTTCAAATATTAGAATCTCCGCAACCCAAATCACTGGAGAAGTTTCGAAAGCAATTAAAAATGATAGTAAAGCCTTCAAATAAGGATTTACCAATTCAGGACGATAAGAGCCTAAACCAGAGTAAAAAATGTTTTTTTCACCACGCCAGAGGCTATTTTCGTAAATTTGAAAAATAGAGCATACTATGCTGGCCAGGGCTTTTTTAATTGTTTTCTCTACTATTAGAAATGGTACTAATTAAAAACCATTTCAGTCAATTTATATGATTGAATAATTAATACGTTTAAAGGATGGTTTCTTATAGTGTAGAATAATTTGATGGCAAATGCCCCCTTTTCAAGTTAAAATAAAAGTTAAAGAAGGATCAATCTCAAAAGTTGGGTCTAAAGTAAAAATTAAGTTTCTTTGCTGATAAATATTATCCAGTGAATAAAGAGACTGACCTATCCCTGCTAAGCTTAATCCTTCCTGAAGGTTTATTAACGTATTTTGATATTGTTGGATTTGATAAAAAGGCCATTAAAGATCCACTGTACGTTAATCGACTGACCATTTATTTGGAAGAGAAAAAGGAAATCCCGGAAGCCTATAAAAACCACCAATACAAAGCTAGTGGCTTTATGGAACCTCGCATAATTGATGATTATCCAATCAGAGATAATTTGGTAAGCTTAAACCTGAAGCGAAGACGCTGGGATGTTTTAGTAGATCAGAAGTGGATCAAAGTAAACCGGAGTTGGGGAGATTTTATTGCACAGGGTACTCGTCTTTCAAAAGAGTTCGCTGATTTTTTAAAAGAAGGCAACCGATAATACAGCTCTTAGTAGTCATCAGGTAGGAGGATTCTTCGGAATTTCAGGTAAGAAACTTCAACGCCAGTATAAAAACCACCTAAGTCAATTTCAACACTGGGAACAAAAATCTCACGCCGGGAAATGGCTCCTATACCCTCAAAACATTGGAGCTTTTCTCTCTATTGATGAGACTGCCTTATCTCAGGGAGAACTCTATACCATAAGCACCAATAAAGAGGCTAAGGGTAAGAAAGGAGCTTTGGTAAGCATCTTCAAAGGAACACGGGCAGAGCCAATCATTGATAGGCTTCTTAAACTCCCATCATCCATCCGCAACAAAGTTAAGGAGATAACCCTTGATATGGCGCACTCGATGAAGCATATTGCAAAAGTTTGTTTCCCTAAAGCTATCCAGGTAACTGATAGGTTCCACGTTCAAAAACTTGCCATAGAAGCATTGCAAGAACTTCGCATAAAATACCGATGGGAAGCCATTGACCAGGAGAATGAGCAGATAAAACAGGCAAAGACCACCCCCGGTAAAGCCTTCCTGCCAAAACTACTTCCCAACGGAGATAGCCAAAAGCAACTTCTGGCAAGAAGCAGGTATTTACTCTACAAATCAACAGAGAAGTGGACTAATAATCAAAAAGAAAGGGCAGCTATCTTATTTACCGAATATCCTGAAATAGAAAAAGCTTACAAGCTAGTAAATAACCTCAGGAATATCTTCAACCAAACAAAAAACAAAGGTATAGCCTTTACAAAACTAGCTCACTGGTATAAAGAAGTAGA
>NZ_JAEHNY010000011.1:0-149353 GCF_016236975.1 Salegentibacter maritimus | reverse complement strand
TTGTAGCCTTCCCCAATTTAAGACAGGGCTAAATTCAATAAATTTTCATTAATATCATTCGATTCGGGGAAGAATTCTTCCCCGAATCGAGGTTTGTATTCCCTTGGTGATTTATTGCCCAGGGATTGATGCGGATGGTTATTATTGTAATCTTCCATCCATTTATTGCTTAAAGAACGCAATTGATGTAAATCATTAAACCAGTAAGCATCTAATATATCTTCTCTATAAAATCTATTTAAACGTTCTATATACCCGTTTTGCATTGGCTTACCTGGCTGGGTATACCGTATTTCCACACGTTTTCTATTGCACCATTGACTGAATGTTTTAGAGATAAACTCAGGGCCATTATCACAACGGATAGTTTGTGGTAATCCAATTTCTTCTTCTAATTGTTCTAAAGTCTCCACTAGCTTTCTAGCAGGATAGTTCAACCCTGGATCTACAGCCAGTACTTCTCGGTTGCAATCATCAATTATATTTAAGACACGTACCTTTCTGCCATCAGAAAGGACATCTGACATAAAATCCATACTCCAAACCTGATTCAATTGTTCAGGGGTCTCTAAAGGATGTTTTACCCTACCTGTAATGCGCTTTTTATGTTTGCGCCTTAGCTTAAGCTTCATCTGCCGGTATACTCGTAATACCCGTTTCCGGTTCCACTTATGGCCTTCGCGACGTATTCGTTTATAGTATTCATCAAAACCTCTGGTGGGCAACTCAGTGGCCAATTCAGAAAGTTTATCGATTACCTCATAATCGTCTCGCTTAGTCTGATAATACCACATCGAACGGGTTAAACCTACTACATTACAGGCTCGTTTTATGGAGACCTGGTACTCCTTGATCAAATAAACCGCTCTATGCTTCTTGTCGGAAGGCCTTAGAACTTTTTTGACAGTATATCTTTCAGCATTTGGTTATCTAGACTGGCATCGGCATACATCTGCTTGAGCTTGCGATTTTCTTCTTCCAACTCCTTAAGCCGTTTTAGCTCACTAGTTTCCATTCCACCATATTTCTTACGCCAATAATAGATAGTGCTTTTATCAATACCCAGTTCTCGAGCGATATCACCAACAGCTCGGCCTTGTTCGTTTTCTTTCAAGATCTTGATGATCTGACTTTCTGTAAATCTACTTTTTTTCATCGGACAGTTTATCGTTTTTAAAATTAACAATTTCGAATTTTAAACTGTCTTATTTTTAGGGAAGGCTACAGCTTTTATTTTCTTGCAAATTTAATTCTGCTTGAAATTTTTTATAAGTCATGCGGTTATTCCTGCCAGGTATCAAGTTGTAGTTGAAATTCCTGCAAGTATCTGGACAAATGCAGGCCGTCTACCAGGCCATGATGGGCTTCAATTGATACGGGTAAATATTTCTTTCCTTCTCTTATGTTAAACTTTCCAAAGGTGATTTTCGGAACAGATTCTTTGTTATTAAAATTGGTTGGATGCAATAAGCTGGAAAAGGAAGTCCAGGGTAGGGTGGAATGCCGAATTAGATCTTTGTTTAGATCGTCGTTATTTAGCCGTAATCCGGTTGAATTATGTACCGCTTTAATTTCTTCCTGTAATTGGGTATTAAAGGTTTGAAAGTTATTCGAAAAATTCACAAAAACAAACCCGAAGGTGCCATCTTCCCTTCCTATGGTGGCGCCGGCGTGAATAATAGGGAAGGCAACAACTTTATCATCCACAATTCTATATTTTAATTCTTCTACGGCATTTACGGCAATCATAGATTTATGAAGATATGTTGCAAAAAAGGAATGCCCTTTTTCTTTAGCTTTCTTATAGGCGAGACTACAGTCTACATCTTTGGTTATCCCAAAGAAAGGCGAATCCATTTTAGAAAAAAAGTGATAATGTTCTTTTCTATTCCAGCTTTCTATATCTATAATTTTCATTTCTTAGTTTTTTCTTGTCCAGATAGCCCCATTTTTAGTACTGAATTTTTCCAAAAGTTCTTCTTCAACAAGCTTATTTAAAAAATCTTCGCTTTCATTTCTGGGAGTGTCCGATAATTCTGAAAACTCACGGGCTGTTAGGGAATTAAATTGAGTGAAAAGTGACTTCCAATTCTTATCGTAGTCATTTTTAGTAATCTCTGGTTCAATCTTAAGAAGTGCTTTTTCAAATATTTCATAGGGCCTTGCACCGTAAACAATTTCTTTTTGACCTAAACTATCTATAAAAAATATGCTAGGAAAACCTCTAACGCCATATTCCCTGGCCAAATGTAGGTCTTTTTCAAAAAGAAGTTTAGCCTTTCCTTCATAATCGGTTTTTAATAAACTCACATCAAGTCCTACATTTTTAGCAGCAGTCGCCAAATGTTCCCATTGGGTAATATTTTTTTTATCTAGAAAGGCCATTTCCCTTAAGGCTCTTAAAAATAAAATAGCTTTTTCAATATCCTGTAATTGGGCGGCCTTAAAAGCAATGGAAGGGGGATAAGAAGAGTGAAGTGGGTTCTCAAGCCACAGATCACCATCTATGGGCATATCATAATAGATACTTACTTCATCCCAATGTTCGGCAACATCTGAAGGTTTACTAATACCACCACTATTGTAATTCCAATCGGGTAATAAACCTCCCATTTTATAGGCTACATCAACGTAATCTCCATATTCTAATTTAAGCTTTCTAAGCTGTGGTTCTATACCCCAACAAGAGGAACAAATTGGATCTGTAAAATAGATAATTTGTACTTTATTGGGAGTATCTGTAGAAACTTTTTGCTCATCTTTATTTTTATCGATACCCGGTATTTCACATATTCCGGTTGTAGGGTCGCATAATAGTGGGTTTATAGCCGATTTAGAATCTTTCATTTTTTTTAATTAATAGGGTTTAAGCAGGGCTGATATAAATTTTTAGAAATCTGGTTCAAATCTATGGGAAACATTTTGTATTCTTGATATTCATTTCCTTTTGGAAAGTAGTTTCCTTTTAGAAACTATCACTGTTAAATTAATTACAAGATGAAGAAAAAGGCAGAAATCAATAATACTCCAATTTGCCAGGTAAGAATGCAGGCTATAAGTGATGCTATGAGTATTTTGTCGGGGAAATGGAAGTTTCATATTCTTGGGACGCTTATGGAAGGAAGCAAGTTGGGTTTTATGGATTTGCTGAGGGAAGTAGATGGAATTGGAACAAAAATGCTTTCAAAAGAACTTCGGGATTTGGAAATAAACCGTCTGGTAAGCCGAACGGTTAAAGATACAAAGCCTGTAACGGTAGAATATGCCATCACAGAATATGGCAAAACCCTTTCACCAATTATCGATGGTTTGGCCAATTGGGGGATAGCCTACCGAAAATCTATACTTAATACAAAGTAGGTTTTATTCGGCTAGCTACTTTAGGCTTTTTTAATCTGTTTGGGTTCTAAATATTTTTTCAAATGCATTGTAAACCGCAATATGTAATGCGTCTCCGTGCGTTTTGTCTTCCAAAAACTCGTAGAATACGCTGGTATTTTCGGTTTTATTTGCTTTTAACTTATCAAACAATTCTTTAGCGGTGCGTTGCATTACTTCCCCTTCTTTTCCGCCGGCTATATAAATTGATTTCTTAGAAGTGTAGGGGGTAAGTTCTTCGTTTAGGAGTTTTTCATCATTCCACCATAAGCTGGGGCTTACAATAATGTAGTTGTCGAATAGCTCAGGCTTTTTAAACAATATTTCCGTAGCTAAAAGTCCGCCAAGCGATTGTCCTATAAGGGTTTTGGTCCCGGCTGTTCGGTAGTTAGCATCCATAAATGCCTGTAATTCTTTTTCCAGAAAAGTGATAAAGTTTTCGGATTTCCCGGAAGTTGGCAACTCTTTTTGGTCCAGTTTGTTTTGGGAAGGCGATGTGAAATCCCTTTTTCTATCTACATTCCCGATACCTACCACAATTGACTCCGGTATCATATTTATCCAGGAAAAAGACCCAAATTGAACAATTCCCGAAATATGTATAAAATCTTCATCTTTAGAACCATCAAGCAAATAAATTACAGGATAAGTCTTAAGGCTGTCTTTTGAATAACTTAAAGGCAAATAGATGTTTAAGTTTCTTGTTTCGTCTAAAACTGCAGATTCAATTTCAACCGATTTTCCAATGGAAAAATCCTGTTCACTTATTTTTTTAGGCAATGATTGCCCAAAAGATACCCCTGTAAAGAACACCAGGGCTAGAATGAAGATGCTTTGTTTCATATTTTAGTTAAAATTGAATGCTAAAGCTTAATTACAATTAGAGAGAGGTCCTCTAGATGTGCTTGTAAGTTTAGTACTGATTTGTTGTTCAGGTAAATATAAATATTTCAATTAGAAACTAAAAGTTCATCGGTACCTGTCCAATTTACACCTAAATACCCTTCACTAATTATAAAGTTCTTTTACCTCTTGAAGCATATTTTCTAAGTCTGTTTTATTGTAAACCTTGTTTTTCTTTATAAGTCGGTTAATATCTTTTGTAGCCTTAATATCTTCAATAGGGTTGCTGTTAAGGATTAAAAGATCTGCTATTTTGCCTTCTGTTACACTTCCGTATTTATCTGAAACCCCAAAATACTTAGGCCCGTTAACGACTGAAGTTTGCAGGGCTTCCAATGCTGTTAGTCCCGCTTCCTGAAAAATTTCCAGTTCGTCGTGCAAGGCAAAACCGGGATAAATATAGGAGTTTAAAAATCCGGCATCGGTACCGGCGATAATGGGCATACCAGACTCTTTTATTAAAGGTATTAAACTTATTAATTTTTGGTATTTTTTGTGACGGGCTTCTATAGCTTCTGCTGATGCATTTTTAACCCTATCTACCCGCCATTGATAAGTTTCTATAATTCCGGGGCCAATATATTGTAATTCAGGGTCATCTACATGTTGGTCTTTATCCCAATATGAGATGATTTTATTTCCAATAAGGGTAGGGACAATCGCTGTACCGTTTTCAGCCAATTGTCTGTATTTAGTTACCGCTGTAGCTTCGTCAAAACTTTCATTTATAATAGTATTTGCGGTAGCATAATCTATCTCGTTATTTTTATACTTTTTAATAACCTCCAATTCCCTGGCAGAGCCTGCTTTTAGCATATAGCTCATATGCTCAATGCTGCTTAATCCGGCCATAGAAACTTCGTTAATTGATAGCGAAAAAGGAATATGTCCTGAAGTCTTATAACCTCTTTGCGTTGCTTTTTTGAGGCTTTTTAGAAATAGGTCGGGAGTTAAGGCGTTGTCTGTTATTTTTACAAAATCTACCTGAAGCTTATCTAAAGAATCTAAAGCTATGGTTAATTCTTTTTCATTTTCGATTTCCAAATCGCCGGGCCAAATAGAATTTTTTCCTTCTAGTTTTGGTCCTGCAGTAAAAATATTGGGGCCTTCAAGTTCTCCATCTTCAATTTGTTTTCGCCATTTTAATACAGACGGACTTATATCGGCGGCACAATCCCTTACGGTGGTTACCCCGTTTGCCAAATAAAGCGGTAACATATTTTTATTTTCGTCTATAAGACTGTCTGCTCCAAAATGTATGTGCATATCCCATAATCCCGGAATTACATATTTATCTTTGGCCTGTACTGTTTGATTAGCCTTCCAATTTATAGACTGGTCTACGGCCGCTATTTTTGCAATAGTGTCTGCTATAATACCTATACTTTGCTTTTTTAAAATCTCACCGGTTTCAGTATTAACAATATTAGCGTCTTTGATAAGAATATCAAATGTTCTGGTTTCCTTTTCCTGCTTGCAGGAAGTGAGAATTAAGCTGCCAATTAGAAGTAAATAAATTGTTTTCATAAATGCTTTATAGTTTTTATTTTGCTCCCGCTTCTTTCAGGATACTTACAATATTTTTGTAGCCACTTTTTTTCGCATGCTGAAGTGGGGTAATACCGTCTTTGTCTGGAATATTAACATCACAGCCGGCGTTTACCAATAGTTGTACAATTTGTGTATGTGTTTTGCCACCGTTACCTAGAACAATAGCTTCCATTAAAGCAGTCCAACCTAGGTTGTTGATATGATCTATAGGATAGTCACTTATTTCTAATAATTCCTGTACTACTTCTATATGCCCTCTTTCACAGGCAGGGATTAGTGCAGTGCCCCCATACCGGTTTAATACCATGTAATTAACTTTACCGGTGGCAAGACAGGCCTTTAGAATTTTGAGATATCCTTTGGCCCCTGCATGAAGAAACGGACTTTCCAAACGGTCGTCCTGTGCATTTACGTTGGCTCCTGCTTTTATCAGTAATTCAGAAGCAGCTATATTATTTTCATAAGTTGCCAGCATTAAGGCTGTTCTTTTATGAGCGTCTCGAGCATCAATATTCACTCCTTTTTTCAAGAAATCTTGAAGTTTTTCAATGTCGTTGGTTTTCGCGGCTTTAATGAATTCCTCTTCCATTTTATGGTTTATTGATTGTTGCCCAAGCCCGTTTAAAAGTCCCAAAAAAACGAAGCAAAAAGCAGCAAAAACATTTTTCATTACCTACAACTAATTTTTAATTGTTTATAGTAGATACAAATATCTTATTGCTAAACCGGAAAAGCATTGATATATGTCAAAGTTTTTTCAACCAAAAAAACTAATGGCCCTTATAATTTATATTTTAAGTATCGCCTGGATTATCAGTACTTAAATCCCTAATTCTTTGAAGCAACGGGAATGGAGTATTAGGCATAGTTGTTTTAAAAGCTTAATCCTCCAACACACCGGCTTTTGTTAAATGTTTTACGACTTCCTCTTTAGGTAGTGCTTTTATGGTTCGGCCTTTAAAACCGGTGATGGTTTCAGCCATAAACAGAGAGTTTAAAATAGCTTCTTCGGTAGCTTCAATAGCTGCCATAAATAATGGCGACATCAAATTGTTGGGCACTACTTTTTGTGTTAAGGTTTTGGTCTCTATTTTATAAGGAATTCTCATTTCTTTGGCGGTAGAAAAGGAAATTATATAATCGCCGCTGCCATTGGAAGCAATGCCACCGGTTTTTCCCAAGCCCAGGAAAGCCCGTTTTGCCAGGCGTTCCAGGTTTCGGTTGTTTAAAGGTGCATCGGTGGCCACTACTATCATACAGGAACCGTCTACATTATTCTGTAAATTATTGCTAAAACTGTAGTTGCCCAGCTTTTGCCCCACCGGAACCCCGGCAATTTGCAAAACCCCACCAAAATTACTTTGTACAAGCACTCCCACGGTGTAACCGCCCAGGCTCTCCGGTAGTTTTCGGGATGCCGTGCCAATTCCGCCTTTATAACCAAAAGCGATGGTGCCTGTGCCGGCACCAACATTTCCTTCAGTAACTGAACCGGTTTTCGCATTCTCAATCGCTGAAATTACATCGGCATTTTTCACATGTTGCCCACGAATATCATTCAAATAACCATCGTTAGTCTCGCCCACCACAGCGTTTACCGAACGCACATTTTCATTTTCAGGCAGGTTGAGTGTATATTTTATCACCGCATCCATAGCGGTTGGAACATTTAAAGTGTTGGTAAGGATAATAGGGGTTTCCAGGTTGCCGAGCTCGTTAATTTGGGTACTGCCTGCCAATTTTCCGAAGCCATTTCCTACAAAAACCGCTGCGGGTACTTTTTGCTGAAAAATATTCTCGCCGTGCGGAAGAATAGCTGTAACGCCTGTTCGCACCGAATCGCCTTTTATAAGCGTAGTATGCCCCACTTTTACACCCTCAACATCGGTAATCGCGTTCAAGGTTCCTCTTTGCATAACCCCAATTTTAAGCGGAATCTCCTCTACACGCTGCTGGGCGTATAGCACATTCAACATAAAAAAGAATAGCGAAGTGAGTAGGAGGAGGGATTTTTTCATTGATAACTTGACTCTTAAATTTTGATACTGTGGAAAGTTACAAAATAAATAGAATGGCAATTTTAGAAATCATTACAAGGATTCTCTTCAACGGCCTACTTTTGTACATCCTTTTTTGCAGAATATGTGAACAAAACCCCGAGATTCAGGATGGTCGATTTTTCAATCGGGCATCCGCGGGGTTTTGGTCACGGTTTTTGGCATTTTGACAAAAAATTCCTTGAAAAAGGCGTCTTTTTCTTTGCTTCTTTTTTTTTTGGACGAGCAAAAGAAATGAAGGGCAGATTAAAACTAACTAGGATTCAGGTGGAAATAACAAGGAAGGAAATGTGAATGAAGAAGTTATTCCTTTCAATATTAACCTGCTGTAGTTCAAATTATAGATTGTATCTTTGCACCCGCTTTTAATTAGCTGTCTAAAATTTTTTCAGACTTCATCTATACGTCATCCTGAACTTGTTTCAGGATCTAGGTTGTTCGTAATGGAATCACATTAGAAGCTGAACCAAGTTCAGCTTGACGAATAAAAGTTATAGAGCAGCTCTTAGAAAACAATATTATTATGAGGACAAAGTCGATAAAGAAGAACCGTATTAATGTAGTAACCCTGGGTTGCAGTAAGAATGTGTACGACAGTGAAGTGTTGATGGGTCAACTTAAAGGTAACAATAAAGACGTAGTGCACGAGCAAGACGGCAATATTGTGGTGATTAATACCTGTGGCTTTATAGACAATGCCAAAGAAGAATCGGTTAATACCATCCTTGAATATGTAGGTCAAAAACAACAGGGGGAAGTAGATAAGGTTTTTGTTACCGGTTGCTTAAGCGAGCGTTACAAACCCGATTTGCAAAAAGAAATTCCTGATGTAGACCAGTATTTTGGAACTACCGAGCTTCCCGGCTTATTAAAAGCCCTGGAAGCCGATTATAAGCACGAGTTATTGGGTGAACGTTTAACAACTACGCCTAAGAATTACGCTTATCTTAAAATTGCCGAAGGTTGTGACAGACCCTGTTCTTTCTGCGCTATTCCGCTAATGCGCGGTGGCCATAAATCGACTCCAATTGAAGATTTGGTGACAGAGGCTAAAAAACTTGCGGCAAATGGCGTAAAAGAACTAATCCTAATCGCACAAGATCTAACCTATTACGGGCTTGATCTTTATAAGAAAAGAAATTTAGCCGAATTGCTTGAAAATCTGGTGAAAGTTGACGGAATTGAGTGGATTCGTTTGCATTATGCATTTCCAACCGGTTTCCCAATGGATGTGCTGGATGTGATGAAGCGTGAGCCTAAAGTTTGTAATTATATAGATATTCCGTTACAGCACATCAATACTGAACTATTGAAATCTATGCGCCGCGGAACCACCAGCGAGAAAACTACAAAACTACTAAAAGATTTTAGGAAGTATGTTCCCGAAATGGCCATTAGAACTACACTTATTGTAGGATATCCCGGTGAAACCCAGGAGCAATTTGAAGAAATGAAGGCCTGGGTTCAAGAAATGCGTTTTGAGCGTTTAGGCTGTTTTACCTATTCTCACGAAGAAAATACGCACGCTTATAATTTGGAAGACAATGTTCCGCAAGAGGTTAAACAAGACCGTGCCAACCAGATTATGGAAATTCAAAGTCAGATTTCCTGGGAGTTAAATCAGGAAAAAATAGGGCAGGTTTTTAAAGTGGTAATCGATAGAAAGGAAGGGAATTATTTTGTAGGTAGAACCGAATTTGATTCGCCCGATGTAGATAACGAAGTATTGATAGATGCTACTTCCATATATCTTAAAACAGGCGAATTCTATGAAGTAAAAGTAACCGATGCGGCCGACTTTGACCTTTATGCCGAACCAATACACGAAGCACCAAAACCGGTAAGAAAAGAATTGAAAGTTAAAACGATGTAAAGTTCGTAAACCGGTAACTTTCAATCTCTATACTGAAAAAATATACCCTGCGGAAAAGGTGTCCAAAGACAGGCTTTAAGTCCGGCTGCTTTTAATGCAGAATTCGTCCAGGTGTTACAGGTTTTAAAAAGGTTAAAAGAAGTTTCAGCTGAATAAAACGCATCATTTCTATAATAGTGTAAACCTGAAATAGGCAGTATTTCTTGCTTATTTTCTGCTTTTACAGTTTCCAAAATATATTCACTTAGCTTTTTATATTGATCTTCTGAAACTGAAATTTTTACCAGGTTTTTGGAAGTCGGTATTTTTTGATAAAAGCGAGTGTGCAATGCACTTTGAGATCTTAGAAAAAGCGCTTTAAAAGCCACATCCAGTTTTAGATCTTCCCATTGCGGGGTGTTTCTGTAAAAATTGAGATCACCCCAACCAAACCCTATAAATTCAGAATTTTGCGGATTTGATAGCGTATGTTTCGGTTTAAAAATCCTGTCCCATTGTATAATGTCTGACTTTACCGGTAGCAGAATATCGGTATGCATATCCTGTTTATAGAGATAAATATCAATTTTTGAGTTTTTAGTTTCGGGATTAGAATTCACAGGAATTAGCGAGCCAATTAATACCATCACCAGATAAAATAAAGCCGGCGATAAAAGGATTAAAAGGAATTTGAAGAAGTAGCGTAAAGCTTGTTTCATAGGTTTAAGGTATTGAATTTTCATGTTTTAAGATAAACCAATCTGTAGTAAGCACTTTTAATGCTTTACATTAAGATGGAAATCGGCGGTATTATTCGAAACTTGAAAAATTGCCACAAATCCACGAATATTATAAGTTTCGATAATTTTTAGGTACTATTTTTTGAACTAAATTCTAATAAAATTAAACCCTTCCGACTTCTTCCGCTATCGCAGAAGAAGCCACCTTCCCTTACAAAGGGCAGGAGCATTTTTAATTCAATTAAGTAACGAGATAAGAGCGGCCTGTCTGGGAGAATAAGAATTTATCTCTGCGGAAAATTACTGTCTTTAAAGTTAGGTGTGCCAGCCAATATTAGCGTGGCTAACAGAGATTTTTAAACAGTCTGTTAGAAGGGGAAACGGTGGTATTGATTTATTTACTACAGATTAAGAGGGAGAAAAGTTTGTTGTGAAGCCACGAATATTATGAGTTTCGATTTGTTTTTAGGTATTTTTTTGAACTAAATTCTAATAAAAATTAAACCCTTCTGGCTTCTTCCGTTATCCCAGAAGAAGTAACCTTCCCTTACAAAGGGCAGGAGCATTTTTAATTCAATTAAGTAACGAGATAAGTCTGCTCCCCTCCTCCGCGAGGAGGGGAATGAATTCTCCGCAGGAGAAGAAAGGGGTGGTTGAACCTTAGTTTGAAATAAATATTAAATTTTACGAATTTTTTTTATATTGTGTTTAAACCTAAATACCCATGCCACAAATTTCAAAAAAGGTCAGTTTTTTCCGAAGAAACTATCTTTACTTCATGGGAGGAATTTGGCTATTATTTGGAATTAGTGTGTGGATAGCTAAGGTATATGACGTTATGACTTATGGTTATTCCATAATCGGACTTGCTTATGCGCTTATAGGTTATTTCAAAAAAGACCTGCCCTTAGAGTTTATACGCTGGGATGATGAAAAAGTAGAAATTAGCGAATGGCAACAAAGTACAAGGTCTTATAAATGGGCGAGCATTGATGGAATCAATGTTTCGGCAACCAACTTAACCCTAAAATCGGGACCGGCCGGAGGAACGATGGTGGAACTTAAAGGCTATACCGAAGCCGATATCGAAAAACTAAAAAACGAATTAACCCGCGAGCAAACCATAGCTACGGCCTGATATATAACGAATACAGGGAAAGTTAGCTGAACAGCTTTGTCCCAATCCTTATTTACAATTCCTGCATCACCAAATACGTAGTATAACTTAAGTAAAATGCCAGCAAAATTAAAGCTTCCCATCTATCCAGGCGTTTACGTTTTCCCGTGAACATTGCTAAAAGCAGAAAGAGGGTTCCTCCGGCAAGTATATAAAGGTCCTGGTTAAAATTAAGGTTAAATTCTATGGGCCTTATTAATGAAGCGGTAGAAAGAATAAGGAAAATATTGAAAATATTAGAGCCAATGATATTTCCTACTGCTATATCGGCATTTTTCTTAGTTGCTGCCACTACAGAAGTCGCTAATTCCGGAAGGGAAGTGCCGGCTGCCACTACGGTAAGGCCAATAATCTTCTGACTAATACCCATATTTTCGGCAATCTCTATGGCGTTATTTACTACCAATTGTCCGCCTAGAACGAGTCCGGCAAGGCCGCCTATTATAAAAATACCTGTCTTTATAGGAGTAAGCTTTTTAATAGTTTCATCTTCGGTTACCTCATCATTTTTAAGCTGCTTATACACGTAAAATAGAAATGCCAGGAAACATACAAGTAAAAGAAATCCGTCAAAACTGCTTAAAATGCTTGTTTGGCCGGGAGCAATAATTTGGTCGTTAAGCATCATAAATAAAATAATAACGGCAATAAGTGAGATAGGGATTTCTTTCCAGGCGGTACTAGATTGTACCGCTAACGGAGTGATGATCCCGGTAATTCCAAGAATTATAAAAAGGTTGAAATTATTACTGCCAATCACGTTTCCAAAAACAATATCAGCATACCCATCTGCAGCAGCGAAACTATTTACTACCAATTCGGGCGCCGAAGTTCCAAAAGCTACAATAGTTAGGCCTATGGCAAGATTGGAAATATTAAATCTTTTAGCCAAAGCCGAGGCACCATCAACCATATAATTTGCGCCAAGAATAAGAATAACAAGGCCCAAAACAAGTAATAAAGAGGATGTAATCATTATTCTTTGGTATTATTTAGCAGTATTGGTTTCCCCAGGCCAAGCTCTTCTAATTTACTTAGTTGGGTTGCTGCATCCCCAATAATTAAAAAGTACATTTTTTCAGGATTAATATATTTTTCGGCAAGTTCCCTAATATCCATAACGGTAAGTTCGTTTACTACTTTTTCGCGCTGTTGTATAAAATCTTTATCTCTACCATAGGTGCTTATTTCACTCAGCATATCTAATTTGGCATTTAAAGTTTCAAATTTTCGGGCGTTACTTTTTATCATAAATCCGCGGGTCACTTCCATATCTTCCCCATTAAAAGTTGAAGGATAATCTTCAATAATTTCTTTAATTAATTTAACAGCATCGTAGGTGATATTGGTTCTTACACCCGTAGATATTAAAAATGTACCGGTATTTTTTCCTGCCTGAAACCTGGATCGTATGCCGTATGTATAGCCTTTGCCTTCTCTCAATTGCTGTGTGAGTTGTGAGGCAAATCCGCCACCGCCTAAACGGTAATTCATAACCTGGGCAGCATAAAAGTTATTGTGGGTAGCGGCCAGGGCCGGAGCACCAAACCTAATCACCGATTGCTTTGCCCCGGGAACATCATAAAAGTAAATTTGCGATTTCTCGGGAAGCTGAGGTTGAGCAATTTCCGGTATTTTAACCGATTTAGGCGGCCAGGCTACTGAAAGCCCCCGAATACCCTTTATCGCTTCTTCTTTTTTAATCGCACCGGCTATGTGAAAAACACTGCGTTTTGGAGAAAGATTTTCGGAATAATAATCTTTTAAATCTTCTAAAGTAATAGCTTTAACCGAAGCTTCAGTCCCTAAATTATTTTGCCCTAAAATATGCTTTTCACCATAAATAAGTTTTCTAAATTCGTTATCGGCAATACGGTTAGGATCGGCTTGTTCGCGCTGTATTCGGCTAAGTGCCTGTTGTTTTATTAGTTTAAATTCGGTAGCATCCCAACGGGGTTCCAGTAAGATCTCCTGCACCAGGTCTATGGTTTTTTGATAGTTTTTGGCTAGCGTACTGCCGCTCAAAACCATTTTTTCGTCTCTCGCATCTATCCTGATGCTTGCCCCTAACAATTGAATGGCTTCTTCCAGTTCTTTAGGCGTTTTATTTTTTGTGCCTTTGGTCATTAAATTGGCTAATAAGTTTGAAACTCCAACTCTATTGGGATTTTCAAGCAATAGGCCGCCCTGCATTTCCAGGCTAAATTTTACTAAAGGAACTTCATTATTGGTAACTCCGTATAGTTTAAGTCCAGATGGAAGTATTTTTTTCCACATATCAGGAGTTGTTAATTGAGGCGTGCTTCCATAAGGCGGCTCTATACTGCGGTCAAAACTGGATGCGGTTTTTTGGTATGAGGCTTCTTTAGAAGTGTTAACCTCTTCTTCGGCATTTGCTATAATTTTTTCTTCTGCAACATCGGCTTCAGTTGAATTTTCCAGGGCTAGTTCGATTTGCCCTTTGGGCACAAAACCGGTGGCTACATAATTTTTGGCTTTTATGTATTTGTTATAAACTCGCATCACATCTTCAGCAGTAACAGCCAGTATTTTTTCTACGTCTTTATTGATATAATTCGGATCGTTTGCGAAAATTTGATATTGGGCCAATTGAAAGCCTTTTCCTAAAACACTGGAAATACTATTGTAAAAATTGGTTTCCTGTTGCGCTTTAATACGCTCTAAGTCTCGCTTCGGAATTCCTTCTGCTTCAAACTTTTTTAATGTTTTAAAAATTTCATTTTCCACCAGGTCTAAGTCAACCTCATTAAAAGCGGTCACCTGAAGCATTATTTGTCCTGCCAATTCTGAAGTATAATTGTACATTTCTACGCGATCTGTAAGCTCTTTTTCGGCAACTAAGTTTTGGTATAATGGTGCATTTTTACCTTCACTTAAATAATTTACCAAAACTTCTAAGGCATACGAATCTTCATGATACGAATAAACACCAGGCCAGGCGATTGTTAATTCTGGAAGCCTGGCGAAATTATCTTCGTAATATAGTTTTTTGGTTTCCTCAAGTTGTACCATTTGCTTTTCCTGGCGTTCAACCTCAGGGCCACGTGGAATTTCATCAAAATATTTATGAACCCATTCTTTGGCCTGCTCTCTGTTAAAATCGCCCGCAATAGTTAAGCTTACATTATTTGGAACATACCAGCGGTTATAAAAGTCTTTTACGTCCTGCAAGGTAACGTTTTGAAGATCTTCTAAAGACCCAATTACCTGCCAGCTATAGGGATGTCCTTCTGGGTATAGGTTTTTATCTATCACATACATAGTATGCCCATAAGGACGATTGTCTACACCCTGTCTCTTTTCATTTTTAACTACCTGCTTTTCTTTATCCAGCACTGGTTGGGTAACGGTATTTATAAAATATCCCAGTTTATCGGCTTCGGCCCATATCATTTTTTCCAGTGCGTCTTTAGGTACTGTTTGAAAATAATTGGTACGATCACGGCTGGTAGAGCCATTGGCTCCCGAGCCTCCAATTCTGGCACTTAATTTATCGAGCCCGCCTTTTCCAAGGTTCTCAGATTCTAAAAATAATAAATGCTCAAAGAGGTGGGCAAAGCCTGTTCTTCCTTCTTTTTCCCGGGCAGAGCCTACGTGGGCAGTAAGTGCTACAGCCACCACGGGATCTGATTTATCTATATGAAAAATGACATTTAAGCCATTTTCTAATGTAAAAGTTTCAAAATCTACATTGAAATTTGTTGATTCCTGAGATTGAATATTTTGAGTAATAGCAAAGCTACAAAGCAGTAAGAGTATAATTTTGAATTTCATTCAATTGAAGTTTTAGCTACTCAAAATTAGTATTTATTTCGATTGTTTCAGAATTAAATCATTGGAGGTCTAAAGATTGCCAAGAATACACGAATATTAGATTTGTAATTGCGAGACCTGTTTTTAAAGGCGCCGGCAATCTTTCGTTGGGAATTACACTACTGTTTAGCGTTTGTGGTTTGTTGTTTACTCGATAATCGAGATTTAAATGCTCGTAGGCTTGTCTCGAATCAAAATGTTTTTCTCATAAAATGCTTAGCGGACTTGTTCCTACGTAGTTCACTTTAAATTTTAGCTTAATAACCCCAAAATAAGTGTAGAATGAATTAGTGGATTTGTGGTACAAAAGAGTTTCTTGAAGAAAAATACCTACGAGGTTTCTTTAAACCTCGTAGGATAAGTCAGTAAACTAGCTCGGGGCAAGCCCCGGGGTATTACAGCCTTTGGTGGTGCCAATAAAATTGTTCGTGCATTCGCGGCAAATTTCTTTTTTTAAAGTCTGAACTTATTATTGTTTACAAAGAAAACTGAATTAGCAAAGAACAATTTCCCATTCTCCCAAAAAGCACGGAATAATGGATTATCTACCATATAAATAATGCTTCCGCTACCCATTCTTTCTTCTCCAAAAACCAGGGAATTTTCAAGATTCTTAACCGCTGAACTTCCTGCAAAGCCTGCAATTATTTCCGGTTGCTGTATATAGCCTACGTTATAGCCATTTTCCAGGAATTTATAACTACTGTTGCTCAACTTCAAGCTAAAATATGTGTCGTTGTAGCCAAAAGCCATAGGGTGGGTCTTGTCCAGTTTGGTTTTTATAATACTTCCCGTAATCATATTTTTTATAGCTTCTCGCTCTCTTTCAGCATAAGGAATTAAACTCTCAACTTTGGTAGTATCTTTTGAAGTTGGTTTATTGTGCTTTAGGTTAAAATCTTTGTTTGCAGCAAAAAATCCAACAGCGCGCCCCATGGCAATAAGCTTACCGCCATTGCTAACCCAATCTTTTACTTGTTTTAAAGTATTTTCATTTAAAATACTGTTGTAATTAGCTTCCGGTAGTATTAAAACATCAAACTGTGCCAGGTCTATACTTTTAAAATAATTGGTGTTTATGGAGGTTAGCGGGTAGTTAAGGTTTTGCTCAAAAAAATGCCAGATTTCCCCATAATTTAATGAAGAAATTCCCTCGCCTTTTAAAACAGCCACTTTTGGTCCATTGATTAGTTTCATTTTAGGCGATCCAAAATCGGGGCCGCTACCGGCAAAACTTGTATTTGCTGCAACGAGCTCACGTTGGTGTTTATTGGCTATTTTAATTAACGTATTGTCAAAATCTCTATGAGCTTTATTATCGCTTTTAGTGATAATTAAACTACCGCGATCAAACTTCTTATCTTCAATAGAAAAAGCTGCTTCGGTAAAGCGCACTTTTATACCTTCTTTTAGCAATTCGGCTAAAAATTGAGCGTCCTGGATGGCGTTCCATTTAGAAATATAACCGGCACCTGAAGGCTTTGCGGTATTTTTAATTTCAGAAACTTCAGAACTTGCTTTTGTATCAATAGTTCCTGTAGCGGCTATGGCTTCCAGGCCGTAAGCATAAGGCAGGCTCCAGGCGGTGATATCGTATGTTAAAGAATCGCTTAGCCTGGTGGTAGGCTCAAAAAGTACGTTTACCATTTTTCCTTTAGGCTGTTGTGTACTAATTACCAGGGTGTTTTCATCGGCTTTTAAATTGCCTTTTTTAGCTTCTGAATAATTAAAACCTCTAATATTTTCGCTGCTTGCGTTTTTGTAGGTGATTTCATGCCTGTCCAGTAATTTTTTAAGCGAAGCAATCTTATCGGGGTTTCCCTTTACAGCGTAAGATTTATATTCTAAATCCTCATTATTAAAGTACTTTTTAAATTCGGAATTTAAAGCCTGGGTGTTTTTGCTGGCAATTTCTATGGTAGAAAGTCCCGTAGTGTGGTGGTGTGCTACCCGGTCTTTTAGGGTGAGTTCGTAAGCTTCGTCGGTATTAATCCCCAACCCGGCGCGTCCGTGGCCGGCCTGTTCGTAGGTCATACCAATAGCTCCCATATAGGTAGGGTAGGTGTCTCCATAACTTGGGTAGAGTAAATCAAAGCGCTCTTTGGTAAAAAATAACCAGCCTTCCTCATCAAAATATTTAGCGTGATTCTTTCCAATTTCGGTTTGAAAATCTTTTTGGAAAGGCGTGATGATTTCGTGAAAGGGTTCTGCGGCCGGAGCGAAGTAATAAGGATCGTTAATACCCTGTTCGTGAAAATCTACGTGAATATGGGGCATCCACCGGTTATAAATTTTAAGGCGTTGCTGCGTTTCCACCTGCGTGGCCCAGGCCCAATCGCGATTAAGATCAAATAAATAGTGATTGGGTCTTCCACCTGGCCAGGGTTCATGATGTTCGGCGGCTGCCTGTAAGGGGCTGTAAGGTTCGGCTTTTACCTGGTTGTACCAATTTACATACCTGTCGCGACCATCGGGATTTACACTGGGGTCCATAATTATCACCGTATTTTGCAGGTAATCCTGTTTTTGGGTAATGAGTTCGTACAGGGTTTTTATAGCGGCTTCGGTACTGGAAGCCTCATTGCCGTGTACATTGTAACTTAACCAAACAATAGACTTCTTGGCTTTGGTTTCAGTTTTAGCAATGCCGGTGTTTCCAAGATGATTTTTTCTAATCTCTTCCAGATTTTTTAAATTTTCTTCCGAAGAAATAATCGCATAGATAAGTGGGCGGCGTTCATTGGTTTTTCCATAGGTATGGTATTGTACCAGGGGAGAATTTTTAGCAACGTGATCAAAATAATCTACCACATCGGCGTGACGGGAGAATTGCTCTCCAATTTTATAGCCCAAAAATTCTTCCGGACTTTGCAATTGTGCCTGAGTTTGTACACCTAAAAAAAGAAAGACAGCAAAAAGTAAAGTTGATTTCATTAGTTGATTTTAAAGATGAATCATTGTTTTTTCTAAAAATCTATTTTATACGTCACCCTGAATTTATTTCAGGGTCTAAGGAATTAGAATTTAAAACTTATTAGAAGCAGAAACGAGTTCAGCTTGACGTTTGATTATATATCATCAATAATCGAGTAAAAACAGTATCTAAGGCCAAATTAACTAAAAATTAGCGAATAAAATTCTTAACTTCGGTATCTTTGCCATCCAAAAATGTGCTAATGCCAACCGAATGTATTCCTTATAAAGAAACTAACTATTTTACAAAGCTTATTACAGATTATCTGGAGGAAAAGGAAGAGTTAAAAGACTTCTATAATCGTTTTCCTAAACTGGAGAATTTTAAGGAACAACTAGTAGAAAAGTCTTCTTTTCCAAAAGAAAACAGGAAGGTTCTTGTAAAAGCCCTCAAGCAACAATATGCCGGGCTGGAAACTTCAAAAGCTACTTTGCAGCATATTGAATCTCTGGAAGAAGAAGCTAGCTTTACGGTGGTGACCGGGCATCAGCTAAATTTATTTACCGGTCCGCTTTATTTTTTATACAAGATCGTTTCTACCATTAATCTTACCCGGAAATTAAAAGAAGCCTATCCCGATTATAATTTTGTGCCGGTATACTGGATGGCGACCGAGGACCACGATTTTGAGGAGATCAATTTTTTTAATTTAAACGGAAAAAAATTTCAGTGGGCCAATGCGCCTAAAAATGCCGGGGAAGATGCAGTAGGAAATTTAACCACCGAAGGCCTGGAAGATGTTTTTAAACTTTTTTCTGCAGAAATTGGGGGTGGGAAGAATGCCGATTTTCTCAGGGAATTATTTGAGAAAGCTTACCTGCAGCACGATAATTTGGCCGAAGCCACTTTATACCTGGCCAACCAACTCTTTAAGGAAGAAGGCCTGGTGATTATAGATGCACAACAAAAAGAACTGAAGGAGCTTTTTATCCCCTATGCCGAAAATGAACTTTTAGCACAAGATTCGTATAAAACCACTACGAAAACTGCTGAGAAGCTAAATGAGCTAGGTTATAATGTTCAGGTGAATCCCAGGGAAATCAATTTATTTTATTTAAACCAGGGTTTGCGGGAAAGGATTATAGCGCGAGATGATGCCTATTTTGTGCACGGTACAGAAATACAGTGGACAAAAACTGAAATCCTGGAAGAATTAAAGAATTTTCCCGAGAGGTTTAGCCCCAATGTAATGCTTAGACCTTTATACCAGGAAGTGATTTTACCTAACCTTTGTTATATTGGTGGGGGAGGAGAGCTTGCCTATTGGTTGGAATTAAAGGAATATTTTAAATCTGAAAAAGTGGTATTTCCAGTTTTATTACTTCGGAATTCGGCTTTAATCCAATCGGGGAAACTAGATGAAAAGCGTAGGAAGTTAAATGTTTCCAGTAAGGAACTATTTTTGAAGCAACACGAGCTTATCAATAGAAAAGTGCGGCAAATATCGAATATAGAAATTGACTTTTCACCACAAAAAGAGCATTTGGTGGCTCAATTTCAAGAAATGTACGATTTGGCCGAAAAAACCGATAAATCTTTTTTGGGAGCGGTGAAAGCACAGGAAGTAAAGCAATTAAAAGGCCTGGATAATTTAGAAAAACGTCTTTTAAAAGCCCAAAAGCGTAAGCTAAAAGATGAGGTAAGTAGAATTGCCGAACTACAAAATGAACTTTTCCCGAATAAAAGTTTACAGGAACGACAAACCAACTTCTCGGAAATCTATGCCGCTTACGGCCCCGATTTGATTTCGGTACTATTAAAAGAATTAGACCCGCTACAGGCGGAATTTAAAATTTTGACTTTTGAAAACAAATAAAATGCATACTATAGATATGGATTTGGTAGAAATGACGCTAGACGTTATGAAGTATACCATAGACCGTATCTCTAACCTTAGCCCCGAAATGGGGGCACCTAAGAGTGAAACCGAATTGTTTAATATGGTTGGTGAAACCGTAACTGCCGAAGGAATTGGTGGGGAGAATGCCTTGCAACTCTTTCGTGATGTTTTGGTTAAAGCCACGGTGCCAATAGACCATCCCAGGCACTTGGCCTTTGTACCTGCAGCTCCAACCCGGGCAGCCATTATGTTCGATTTGGTGACTTCGGCTTCCAGTATTCATGGAGCTTACTGGATGGAAGGTGCCGGCGGAATTTTTTGTGAAAACCAGGCAATGAAATGGTTGGTTTCGCTTACCGGTTTACCAGAAGGTGCTTTTGGGGTATTTACCAGTGGTGGTACTGCTGCAAACCTATCGGCCATGGTGGCGGCCCGTGAAAACTGGCGCAACCGGGATAGCCAAAACGTAGGTAAAAAAGCTTTAATGTTAACTTCCCATGGGGCACATAGCTCTATACAGGCTATGGCAAAAGTTATTGATGCCGATGTGGTAATGATAGATTGCGAAGAAGAGAATCTTAGTGGGCGTGAGTTACAAAATGCCATAAACGAACTGGAAGCAAAGGATAGAAGTCGGCTTTTTGCCGTAGTTGCTACCGGTGGTACAACTAATGCGGGAATTATAGATGAATTAGATACCATTGCCGATATATGTGAAAAGGAAAATGTATGGTTTCACGTAGATTGTGCTTATGGTGGTGGTGCTTTGGCTGCTCCTTCGGTAAGACATTTGTTTAATGGGGTAGAGCGTGCAGATAGTATTACTATAGATCCGCATAAATGGTTGTTCTCTCCTTACGATTGTGGGGCGGTTATCTATAAAGATTTAGAACTGGCAAAAAAAGCGCATTCACAGAAAGGTGCTTATCTGGAAATTTTTAAAGATGAAGGAGCCCAGGGCTTTAACCCGGCCGATTATCAAATTCAGTTAACAAGAAGGGTTCGGGGAATGCCACTTTGGTTTTCTCTGGCAATGCACGGAACCAATAAATACCGGGAAGCCATTGAAACCGGAATCTCTTTGGCGCAAATTGCTGAAAAAAAGATTGCAAATCGTGAAAACCTTGAATTGGTAAGGCCGGCAAGTTTATCGGTGGTTTTATTTAGAAGAAAAGGCTGGAGTCCTGACGAGTATAGGGATTGGACCTATAAAAATCATAGGGAAGGCCTGGCATTAGTAACGCCAACTACCTGGAAAAAAGAAACGGTGATTCGTTTTTGTTTTATTAATCCCGATACTACTGAAGAAGATATAGATATGATTTTAGATACTTTGGAATAGTTAACCTCCATCTCTGTTAAGCTGAACCTGCCCGTAAGTTCAGTTCAGGAAGGCTTGTTTCAGCTTCTAGTAGTTATTGATTTCAATGGTGTTAAAATCTCTGAATAAATTTTGGAGCAGGCTCTGAAATAAATTCAGGATTACGATAAAAAGATAATATTTGGATTAAGAAAGTATAGACCTCACAGGTTTTTTTACCGGTGAGGTCTTAATATTTAATCAATTTCATAGTTTAACCGCATGGTAATAGATGCGGTTTTTTTCTTATCGGCTGTATTATAAGCACCACTCCAGGAATAATCTTCTCCGCTGTTTTGACCGGTTATTTGAAAAACCCCCATATTGGCATTTTTTAACTCTCCAAGATTTCCGCCGCTATTTTTGGCAATTTTTTCTGCTCGTAGTCGTGCATCTTCGGTTGCTTTCGAGATCATTTCAATTTTTAGATCGGCGAGCTTGGTATAATAGTATCTGGGTGGGGTTGAATTAAATTGTACCCCTTTATTTAAAAGTTCGGTGATTTCCCGCGAAACCTCTTCTACAAGTTCTACATCTGATGACTCAATCTTTACAGGTTGGGTAAGTTGATAGCCCTGGAAGATACTGCCTACATAATTTCCATTCTGGTATTGGTTCTCCCGCTGTTCAGATGTTTGTACCGAATTAAAGACGATATTACTTTCCTTAATACCTTTGTTTATAAGGTAATTGCGTACTGTTTCTTTGTCAGTGTTTAGGTCGTTGTAGGCCTTTTCAAGATTAGGGCTTACACGGCTAAACCTTCCCTCCCAAACAATAAGGTCTGAGGTGAAATTCTCACTACCTGAACCGGTTACCGAGATTACTCCATCTGGATTGGCCCTGCTAACATAGGCTTCGCCTAGAAACCAGGCAGCAATAACTATGGCAATAGAAAACACTATAGCACTAATATATTTCATATTGTAAGATTTTATTTCCGATAAAGATAGAAAATAAACGTATAGGGTATTTTATTTTTGCGTCAAATTCTTACTTTTGCCTATGCAAAAAAACGTACTCATTTTAGACTTCGGCTCGCAGTACACGCAACTCATTGCAAGGCGTGTGAGAGAACTCAATATTTACTGCGAAATTGTTCCTTTTAATAAAATTCCAGATGATATTTCGAGCTTTAAAGCGGTAATCCTTTCCGGAAGTCCGTTTTCGGTTCGGGGAGAAGATGCCCCGCATCCCGATTTATCTAAAATTCGCGGAAAACTGCCAATACTGGCTGTTTGTTATGGTGCACAATACTTTGCGCATTTCCATGGTGGAAAAGTAGAGGCTTCTGAAACGCGCGAATATGGAAGGGCAAATCTTTCGGTAATAAAAGATGGTGAAACCTTGTTCGACGGGATTATGGAAAACTCCCAGGTTTGGATGAGCCATAGCGATACCATAAAGGAACTACCTTCTAACAGTGTGCGAATTGCCAGTACCACAGATGTTTTAAACGCAGCTTACCGAATTGAAGGAGAACAAACTTATGGTATTCAGTTTCATCCGGAAGTTTATCATTCTACCGATGGGAAACAACTGCTGGAAAACTTTTTGGTGAAAATTGCTGAGGTAGCGCAAACCTGGACTCCGGGTAAATTTGTGGATCTCACGGTTTCAGAATTAAAAGAAAAGATAGGAGACGATAAAGTGGTTTTAGGTCTAAGTGGAGGTGTAGACTCCAGTGTAGCTGCAGTTTTATTGCATAAAGCCATAGGTAAGAACCTGTATTGTATTTTTGTAAATAACGGCTTGCTTAGAAAAGGTGAATTTGAAAGCGTTTTAGACCAATACAAAGATATGGGCTTAAACGTGAAAGGAGTAGATGCTTCTACACGATTTTTAGATGCCCTGGCAGGGATAAGCGATCCTGAAAAAAAGAGAAAAGCAATTGGAAATGCCTTTATTGAAGTTTTTGACGATGAGGCACATAAAATAAAAGATGTAACCTGGCTCGCCCAGGGAACTATATACCCAGATGTTATTGAATCTGTTTCGGTAAATGGTGGGCCTTCAGCAACTATTAAATCGCATCATAATGTAGGTGGATTACCAGACTTTATGAAATTAAAGATCGTAGAGCCTCTAAAAATGCTTTTTAAAGACGAAGTTCGAAGAGTAGGTGCCGAAATGGGAATTGCCGACGAGTTATTAGGAAGACATCCGTTTCCGGGGCCTGGACTGGCTATTAGAATCCTTGGCGATATTACCGCTGAAAAAGTTCGTATTTTACAGGAAGTAGATCATATATTTATTCAGGGCTTAAGAGACTGGATGTTATATGATAAAGTATGGCAGGCCGGTGCTATTTTATTACCGGTAAGCTCTGTAGGGGTAATGGGAGATGAACGTACTTACGAAAAAGTTGTAGCCTTAAGGGCCGTAGAATCTACCGATGGTATGACGGCAGATTGGGTAAATCTACCTTATGAATTTCTACAAAAAACCTCTAATACTATAATAAATCGGGTTAAAGGCGTTAATAGAGTAGTATATGATATTAGTTCAAAACCACCGGCTACCATAGAGTGGGAATAAAATTTGATCTTAAGTCATAATTCCCGGTGCCTGCAACTATTTTTTTAAGCTATAGGCACCGGGTAATCAAGCCTTATTGTGGGATTAAACCAAATAAAATGAAATACCTTTTAATAGTTTGTTTTTTATTTCAGCTGTCCGGTTTTACGGCCTCGGCCCAGGAATATAAATACCATACGGTAAAGGCCGGGGAGACTGTTTACAGTATCGCAAAGGCCTACAATATTTCGGAAGAAGCCATCTATAAATACAACCCCGATGCAAAAGGTAGTTTAGAGATATCTTCAAAACTGGTAATCCCTTTAAATAGCAGTAAGGAGAAGGTTTCAACTGAAAGCGAAGATATTCAGTTTATAACCCATACGGTAAAAAGAAAGGAAACACTATACAGGCTTTCTAAAGATTATAATGTTGAGATAGATGAAATTAAAAGGTATAATAAACACCTTTATGCTGAAGAATTACAGCGTGGGGAAGAGATTTTAATTCCGCAACCTAAAAAAGGATCCGGTAATACAGAATTATCTTCTACGAAACAGCTTGATATTCCTAAAGGTAACGATCAGGAAACCCGGGAGACCAGGGAACACGTGGTTTTGCCTAAAGAAACCAAATATGGGATAGCCCGTAAATATGGGATAACTGTAAAAGAGCTGGAAGAGTTAAACCCTAAAGTAGATGTGCTGAAACCGGGCGTTATGATTCGCGTTGGTACCAATGTGCTGGACGAACCGGTAATTTTAACCGATGAGGTTTTTGAATTTTATGAAGTAAAACCTAAAGAAACTTTATTCGGACTTTCTCAAAAATTTGATGTTTCCCAGGATTCATTGATTTCTTTAAACCCTGCTTTGGAAGACGGACTTAAAATAGGGATGGTTTTAAAAGTCCCTAATACCGATGATAGTGAGAATGTCCCTGGTAATAACGATGATTTTGCCGATGCTTCAGATAATGAAAATGCCGGCGAAAGAATAGATCTTTCAAACAAGTTGAGCAATTTCAATACGAAAGAACTGGTTGTTTTATTGCCCTACAACCTTAACCAAATAGATGAGGAATCTATTTCAAGCTATGAGGATGCTATTTTAGATGATCGTGTGTTACGAATCTCTTTAGACTTTTACAGCGGGGTTCGTATGGCAGTAGAGAAAGCTAAAAGTTATGGTATTTCTACCCGATTAAAAACTTACGATACAAGAAGAAATGTTCAGGAAGTTACCAATATAATTGCCTCGCATGATTTTAGAAATGTAGATGCGGTAATTGGACCTTTATTACAAAACACGACTGAAGCGGCAGCTTCTCGTTTAACTCAATATAATGTTCCTGTAATTAGTCCTTTGTCCAATAGGGAGATGAGGTCTTATCAAAACTTATTTCAGTCGCGTCCCACAGATGAGATACTTAAAAAAGCGATGTTCGACTACCTAAAGCAAAATGCCGTAGGTAAAAATGTGATTATTATTGCAGATGCTGCACATAACCAGGTGAAGAATGAACTTACCCAAATTTTACCAAATTCCAGAGTGATTTTGCCTTCTGAAGCCTATTTGGGGGCCGATAAAATTAAAGGTTTGTTATCTGGAAGTATGGAAAACTGGGTAATCCTGGAGTCTTCTAATATTGGTTTGATAAGCAGTGCCACTTCAGCATTAAACCGTTTGGCAAGGGAGCATGAAATTACCTTATTTACTACCAATAAAAACAATGCTTTTGAAGATGATATTATCGATAATCAGCATTTGGGCCGACTTAATTTTCATTATCCATCGGTAGACAAACAGTATAATGCCATGGTACCGGAAGAATTTATTGAAGAGTATCAGGAGAAATTTAATATGGTGCCCAGTCAATACGTAGTTAGAGGCTACGATCTTACTTTAGACGTATTGTTACGATTGGCTTCAGCCGATAATCTTTATGATTCGTTTGAGAAGTATACCGGATTTACCGAATATCACGAAAATAAATTTCATTATACCCCTAAACGCAATGGCGGATTTTACAATGATGCCGTGTATATTATGAGTATAGATGAAGAACTTCATTTAAACGTTGCTAATGACTAGTAAAGTTATTTATACAGGAAATTTAAGAACCGAATCTGAACACCTTAAAAGTGGCGCCAAAATAATTACAGATGCCCCTGTAGATAATCACGGGAAGGGCGAGGCATTTTCACCAACCGATTCAGTTGCGACTGCCCTGGCAAGTTGTATGCTTACCGTTATGGGAATTAAGGCCGAAGCTATTGATGTAGATTTAAATGGAACTACGGCTGAGGTAACTAAGACCATGGCAGCCGATCCCAGGCGAATTTCAAAAGTGGAGATTGTAATTAATTTCCCAGAAAGCTATTCTGAAAAAATCTGTAAAATACTGGAGAATACAGCAAAAACATGCCCGGTATTGCAGAGTTTACATCCGGAGATGGAAAAGCTTATAAGCTTTAAATATTCATAAGATTCAAGATTCTTTTACGAATAAAAACTTTAAAAATACTGCCTTAGCCTTTATCAAAAAAGGCTAAGGCATAATTATGTTTAGAGTGCGGCAACTGCTTTTTTAGCTGTTTCGAAGTCTTCTATAATCTCCTTAACAATTTCGGTAGCGGGTTTTATTTCATGAATTAAACCCGAAACCTGACCAATTTCAAGCTCTCCTTCTTCCAGGTCGCCTTCAAACATTCCTTTTTTAGCCCTGGCTCGTCCCAGTAACTCAATAAGCTGTTCTTTGGTAGGATTTTTAGTGTATAATTCCTGAACATCATTAAAGAACTTATTTTTTAGAAGTCTTACGGGGGCTAGTTCTTTAAGTGTAAGCTTAGTGTCGCCTTCCTGGGCTTTTACCACCATTTCTTTAAAATTATTATGGGAAGAAGCCTCGGGGCTGGCAACAAATCGGCTACCAATTTGTACGGCATCTGCCCCCAGAACCATCGCGGCCAGCATTCCCTGCCCGGTGGCGATCCCACCTGCGGCGATTAAGGGAATGCTAATTTTTTCTTTTACCATTGGGATTAAGGTGAAAGTGGTGGTTTCGTCCCTACCATTATGTCCGCCTGCTTCAAAACCTTCAGCAACCACAGCATCTACGCCGGCTTCCTGAGATTTTAGGGCAAATTTTACGCTGCTTACCACATGAACCACTTTAGTGCCATGTTCCTGCAGATATTTCGTCCAGGTTTTAGGATTCCCGGCTGAAGTAAAAACGATTTCTACCTTCTCTTCAATAATTATTTCCATGATCTTGTCTATATCAGGATAAAGAAGGGGGACGTTTACCGCAAATGGCTTTTGGGTTGCTTTTTTGCACTTTTCAATATGCTCTTTAAGGATTTCGGGATACATAGAGCCTGCACCAATAATACCAAGACCACCGGCATTGCTCACGGCACTGGCAAGTTTCCAACCACTCGCCCAAACCATTCCGGCCTGTATTAGTGGGTATTGAATATTAAAAAGCTGTGTGATTCTATTTTTGGACATTTACTTAAATTTTTTTCGAATTTAAGAAATAACCCCCGAACCTAATAACTCTTCACCTTCGTACCAGGCTACAAATTGCCCTTCGGTAATGGAAGCCTGGGGATCATCGAAAATCACATACATTCCGTTTTCGGTTTGGTGTAAGGTAGCTTCCTGTAAAGGTTGGCGATAGCGAATTCTAGCCTGTACTTTTAAGCGTTCCTCTGTATTTAATGCAAGATCTTTACGTACCCAATGTACCTCGTCTTGCTGAATAAAGAGTCCCTTTCTGTATATTCCGGGATGGTTTTTTCCCTGTCCGGTATAGATTACGTTTTCTACAACATCGGTATCAATTACAAAAAGCGGTTCGGGCGTACCACCTACGGCAAGGCCTTTACGTTGCCCCTTGGTGAAATAGTGTGCTCCCTGGTGTTTACCTACAATCTTTCCGTCAGATGGAGCATATTCATACTTTTTAACCATGTAATCCAATTCCTCTCTTTTATTGCTGAAATTGGGAGTTTCAGAAGCGTATAATTCTTTTTCGGCCTCAATTTCTATTATTTTACCTTCCTTAGGTTGTAGTTTTTGCTGAAGAAAATCGGGCAGTCTAACTTTTCCTATAAAACAAAGGCCTTGTGAGTCTTTTTTATCGGCAGTTACCAGGTTTTGCTCTGAAGCAATTTTGCGCACTTCAGCTTTTTGTAATTCTCCAATAGGAAATAATGTTTTTGAAAGTTGCTCCTGGGTTAACTGACAGAGAAAGTAAGACTGGTCTTTGTTATTGTCTTTACCTGAAAGCAGTTGGTACACGGTTTCCCCATTTTGGTATATTTCCCCTTTTCGGCAATAATGGCCTGTAGCCACATAATCGGCTCCCAGATTGAGCGCAATTTTCATAAAAACATCAAACTTTATCTCACGATTACATAAAACATCGGGGTTTGGAGTACGGCCACGCTCATATTCGTTGAACATATAATCAACAATACGTTCTTTGTATTCTTCGCTAAGATCTACCGTTTGAAATGGTATACCAAGCTTATCGGCAACCATCATAGCATCATTACTATCGTCTAGCCAGGGACATTCATCAGAAATTGTTACCGAGTCGTCGTGCCAGTTTTTCATAAACAGGCCAATTACCTCATAACCCTGTTGTTGTAAAAGATATGCTGACACACTGGAATCTACTCCTCCCGATAAACCTACAACCACTTTCTTTTTCATACATCTAAAATTGATATTCTTTCCGAATTAAAGTCGGATAAACGGATGCAAAATTACGAAAATTTAAAAGAAACCCGGGGTGGGCTGAAGGTAGTCCTAAATAAAAAAGCGATCTGAAATAATAACTCGTAAATTGACTTCAGATCGCTTTTTACATATAATTATGTTAAAAATTTACTCCTCAAATTCTGGAGCGCGGGTAAAAGAAATAGAAGCATCGGGAAAAATACTAGGTCTAAAAATAAAACTTTTAGCGTTTTCCTGAAATTCTACCTTACCACTGATTCTTTCATTTATACCTCCTACAGGAATATTAAATGTGTAATTATCATTATCCCGGCTCCAGGTGCTCTCGGTGTCATCTTCAAGCTCACAGGTTTCACCGGTTTCGGCATAATATTCAGAGTAGGTGGTACCGTCTCCTTCAAAAATTATAAAGGATTTTTTATTACAATTACTTAACTCAAAAGTAAAAGATTCACCACTAGGGAGGTTTGCATTAGAGACAAACCATTTTCCATAAATACGTTCGCCATTATTAGCATCATCGTCTTCACTACATGAGGTAAGCAATGCAATACTAAAAAGTACTATAAAAAATTTCTTCATAATCTAGATTTTAATTTAGTGTAAATATATTCAATTTAGAACATCTATTACAGCAAACGGATACTAAGTATAGAATATTGCAAGGAATATAACTGGGGTAGATATTACATTATATCAATAATTAATTTAACTATTGTTTCATGTAAATTAACAAAGAGTAAACAGTTTTTGAGCTACTTCTCATTTACATTTGTTGTTAAACAAAAACTTAGAATTATGAAAACATTTAAATTTACTAAAATCGCCCTACTGGCGTTTTTAACTTTTGGTCTAATTTCCTGTAGCGACGACGATGATGGAGGAGATGTAGTCGAGCCAACAAACACTATTGCTGATTTTGTTGCTGGGAATCCAGATTATTCTTCCCTTGCAGCTGCTTTAGAAGTAACGGGTCTGGATGCGACTTTAGACGGAACAGCTAACTTTACGGTCTTTGCACCTAATAATGCAGCGTTTAATACATTTTTATCGGATAATGGCTTTAGTAGTCTTAGCGAAGTGCCGGAAGATGTTTTGACAGAGATTTTACTAAATCATGTTCAGGAAGGAGAAATCATGTCTGGTGACCTTTCTACAGGATATATTGAAAGTATGGCTACCGGGATGGCTTCAGAAGAAGCTCTTAGCATGTACATCAATACCGATGATGGCGTTACTATAAATGGAGTTTCTTCAGTAACTACTGCTGATGTAGAGGTAGATAACGGTATAATTCATGCTGTAGATGCTGTTATTGGGTTGCCTGATATCACAACTTTTGCTACTGCTGATCCTAATTTTGATATTTTAGTACAGGCACTTACACGTGAGGAATCTTTTTCATTTGTGGAAACATTAATGATGACTGAAGATCCCGCTCCATTTACCGTTTTTGCTCCAACCAACGATGCTTTTGTAGCATTATTGAGTGAGTTAGAACTGGCGGCCCTTGGTGATATTCCTACTGAAACTCTAGACGCTACCTTACAATATCACGTTGTTACGGCAGCTAATGTAAGGTCTGGAGATTTAGCCGATGGTATGGCTGTTACTACGTTGCTTGGAGAAGACTTTACTGTAAACCTTGGTGATGATGTAGTAATTACTGATGGAAGAGGAAGAACTTCTACTGTAATTGCTGCCGATGTTCAAGCTAATAACGGGGTAATTCATGTACTTGATACAGTATTGCTTCCGCCTGCTGCAGAATAATTTTTAGGTAAAAATAAGTAAAAAGGCTGGTTGAAGATTTTATCTTCAACCAGCCTTTTTTATATCTAAAAGTCTTAACTCGATAATCGAGATTTAATTTCTCGATGATTTATCGCGGTTAATTTACTTTTTTATTGGCACCGCCAAAGGGTATAATACCTCTAGATGGTTTACTTTGAAGCTTTATCTACTACCAGCCTTTCATCGCGATTAGCAATTTCCCAGGCAGTAAGAAATACCAACTTTGCTCTTTTCATTAAAGCTTCATATTCAATTTTTTCGGCAGTATCAGTTGCTTTATGGTAGTCTGGGTGTACGCCGTTAAAGTAAAAAATTGCCGGTATGTTGTTTTTTGCGAAGTTGTAGTGGTCGCTTCGGTAGTAAAAACGGTTTGGATCGTTCTCATCATTATAAGTGTAATCTAAATCCATATTCATAAATTCTGAATTTACATTTTCACTAACTTCGTGAAGATCTGTACTTAATTTATCGCTACCAATTAGATAAATATAATTATCGTTCCCCTCGTGGTTTGCATCAATACGGCCAATCATATCCATATTTAAATTGGCTACCGTATTTTCTAATGGGAATATTGGGTTTTCAACATAATATTTAGAGCCTAGAAGGCCTTTTTCCTCAGCGGTTAAATGAATAAAAAGAATAGATCGCTTAGGCGTATACCCATCTTTTTGTGCAGCTTTAAAAGCTTCTGCAATTTCTAAAATAGCAACCGGGCCAGAGCCACCGTCATCCGCACCATTATATATGTTTCCTTCATCATCTACACCAACGTGATCGTAATGAGAAGTTATAACAAGGATTTCTTCCGGCTTTTCACTTCCTTTAATAAAACCAAGTACATTTTCTGAGTCTTTCATTTTGTTATTAAAAAACTCGGTGGGAATTACCTGATAATAGTTAGGATTACTTGCAGGTGCATCTATACCAATTTCCTGGTAAAAATTCACAATATATTCAGCAGCTTTCTTTTGTCCGGGTTCACCGGTATCGCGCCCCTCATATTCATCGCCGGCAAAAGTGTAAAGATGTTCTTGTAAATCTGAAACAGTGATGGTTTCGGCATATTCCATCGGATTTGCATTTTCAACATTTTTTTGCGTGCCACAGGCTACCATTCCGGCAGTTAGTGTCACTAAAAGCATTTTTTTCATAGTTAAATTTAATTTTTGCTAATTAATACTTCGTAAAATATTTAGAAGTTTTTATTAAAGTCGCAGCAAGATAGCAGTTTCGGTTGAAATTCTTAAAGAAGTGCGTGAAACTTTATTTTGTTATTGCTGCATAGCCTCAAGAATTGCTTTTTTAGTTAGCGGCGCCATAAGCTTATAGCCAGCGAGGTTTGGATGCACACCATCTTTAGAATATTTTTTAGGTAATCCTTCTTTTTCATCCTTAAGTACCGAGAAAAGATCGAGATACGTATGTTGATTTTCTGCGGCATATTTTTTCATCCAGGAATTTATTTCGGCAATTTTTTTAACGGGTTGTAGCCCGGGACGCCAGGGGTAATCGTATACGGGGAGGATAGAGGTAAGGATTACTTTTATGTTGTTGGCTTTGCCCAGTTGCGCCATTGCCTCAATATTATTTGTAATCATTTCTACGGAAGAAAACCCTGTGTTTCCGGCTATATCGTTGGTTCCGGCAAGAATTACCACCGCTTTGGGCTTGAGTTTTACCACATCTGGCATAAACCGAATAAGCATTTGTGGCGTAGTTTGCCCGCCAATACCACGTCCTAAATAATTATTCTCACTAAAAAAGTCTGGCTGGGCATTTACCCAGCCTTCAGTAATTGAATTGCCCATAAAAACAACTTTGGGGTAACTCTGTGTTTTCATTAATTTCCTATTTTGAGTAGCATACTTTTTAAGATTTGCCCAATCTTGTTCCATTAGATCTTGATATTCTTTTTTTTGTGCATTTAGTAGGTTGCTAAAAAGCAGTACTAAAGAAATTATAAATAAGTTTTTCATGAATTGTAAAATATAAAAATAAACGGATTTAAGCTTTAAAACTAATCGATATAATATGATAGATATATCCTTTTGTAGGGTGTAAATATAGCTTAGTTGCTTTAAAAGCCTATTGATATTTTAGATCTAAGCAAGCTGTTAGGTATTTGTGAAGATTGAGTGCCAAAAATAGTTCCTGTACCTATATCTATATTTAAATTGTTAAAATTGCCTCTAATTCCTGCCCCAATTTCTGTTTGAGGGAATAATAGATTCATTTCGCGAGTATTTAATCTTTCGCCTTTGTTTAAGGAAGGCGTTAAATACCGTCCAAATAGATAGAAACTATATCGTTTGTTGATATTGTATTCTAAAGTAGCACTAAAGCTGCCGTAAAACCCCGGTGCTTTGTTATTAAAGATAGTATTCTCTTCTAACAGTCCTGCATTTAAAGTAAAGCTAAACTTATCTAAAGTATAATTGAATGTATTCTTATATAGTTTATAATAACCAAATCCATCATAAGCATTTTGGTGCTTCATTTGAGAGATGTGGAAATTGGAGGTAGGCTCCAGCGTATTTTTATTGGCACCGTCAAAGGGTGTAATACCTCGAGGTAGACTTTTTGTTTCTTGTGCGCTTATTCCACTAGCCGATAGCAGAAAAAGTAGACAAAAGTTGGAGAGTAAACGGGTTTTAATCATAAGAGGTAATTGTAAGAACATATTTGAGTTACTTGCCAATATAAAGACTAAGCTTCCTGGAGTTTTGAATCTTAAAAGTGAAGATATTAATTTTAACTAAGACTCTTTCTTAAAATTGATAGAGATGTTAAAACCTGATAACGAGACAACTCGAAAAAAGCTTAAAAAAACTTCTTAAAAACCTTGTGTATAATTGTAAAAGCTTGTTATATTTGCATCCGCTAAGCAGAAATGTATAGCATTTTATTGGAGGAATGGCAGAGTGGTCGATTGCGGCAGTCTTGAAAACTGTTGACTGTAACAGGTCCGGGGGTTCGAATCCCTCTTCCTCCGCTGAAAAAAAGCCTCGTAGACATTATGTTTACGAGGCTTTGTTGTTTTAGGTACATAGAACGGCATTGATTTATATATTTTTAAACTTCCACCTTTTTTTATGGTTTTCTAAAACCTTTTATGGCGGCATATTTTTGATTTAAAGGCAGGTAACCGGTATTTTTCGCAACTAACCTGGTAGCTTGGGACAGGCTGTCATTCTAATACATTTACATAAAGCAACTTGAAAAAATGGAAACTGAAAATTATACTTTGAAGGAGATACAGGATTCTGACGTAAATAATATTTATAAAGGATTGTCAGACCCTGAAATCACAAAATATTACGATGTTCATTTTGCTACTTTAAAGGAAACAGAAAAGCAAATGGAATGGTATAGAAACTTAAAAATAGAAGGAACAGGGGTTTGGTGGGGAATCTATAATAAACAGAATAATAAATTTTGTGGAGCTGCTGGTTTTAACAATTTAGAAAAACAACATAAAAAAGCAGAAATTGGATTATGGTTATTGAAAGAGTTTTGGGGAAAGGGGATATTGAAAGAAGTTATGCCTAAGCTCTTTGAGCAGGGGTTTTTAAAATTAAACTTAAATAGAATCGAAGGATATGTAGTGAGTGACAATGCTAAATGTAAGAATGCATTAGAAAAAATCTATTTCACCTATGAAGGAACAATGAGAGAGTGTGAAATTAAAAATGGAGAGAAAATAGATGTCGATATATACTCGGTATTAAAAGCAGAATGGAAAAAATACAATCATTATAATAACTAAGCTTTTTTTGGTATTATTCCCCAACATAAACGCTCTCCTGATTAAACCCGTTCTTAGTCTCTTATCTTTATGTAAAGAATAACCTGTTTTAGGAGTTAAAATATTTTAGTTCCCGCACTTCATGTTACACTTCATTCAAAGAATTAGTCAGGCAAAATAAAAATTATAGTTTTGCAGAAAGCACTATATCTATAGAAATGAAAAAAGCAGTTAAACTATTTAGAATTGGTCTCTTATTAATGGTAGGAATCTCTTTAATAAGTGCTTGTGCTACAGTTAAAAAAACAAAACCGGTGATTAATAAAGAGAATACTGATTGGGAAAAGCTGAATTTAATAGGAAATGTGAAAGCTGTAAATGAAACTTCAACTACGAAATATCCCGATGAAGAAGCAAAAATAAAAACTTCAAAGTATACTTTTAACCGGTATGGGAAGCAAGTGCTTTTTGAAGGGCCTAAACACTCGCATAAGAGTGTCTATAACGCTGAAGGGAAAATTTTAGAACAGAAACAATATTTTGAAAATAGACTGGAAAAGAAAATAACTTATAACTATTCCAGTGAAGGCAAAAGAACTGGTAAGAGTACCTATATGACGCCTACCTTTCAAACCGAGGAAGAATGGGAAGCCCATGAAGCCAATAAAAAAAATCTTCCAAATGCAGGGCTATACCTTCAAAATAGACTTGACATTCAGGATAACGGCAATCAAACTATAACTGTGTACAAAGAAAATAAAGAAATTGATCATATACAGTACGAGGTTTACAAGGGGTCGAAATTAGTAGAAATTAGTGTAAAATATCCTTTTTCAGAAGTTTTTGGATATAAAAAAACCTGGAAATATGATGAGGACGATAATCTTAAAAAGTTTAAAAAATATGTAGGGTCCGCCGAAAGATTAGAACTTATTTGGGAGTATGATTATGATGAAAACGATAGAATAGTTAAAGAGACGTATTTGCGCTACATGCCTAAAAGCTCGTCTTCATTTAATGAAAATGGCCATCTTAAAGAACAAATTAACGCTTATTATTTAGATGAGGAAATTTCGGCTATTTCTTCATTCCAGTACGATGCTCATGGAAGTCTAATTTCCAAAAAAAGAAAGAAATATAATGGTGAATTAGCACGTGAAATAACTTATGAACTCACTTACGATTCCAACCAAAATTTAATACAGGAAAACGTACACGATTCTAAAAAAGCCAGCGTCAATAACTATATGGAGTATGATGAAAATGCTAATGAAATATATTATAAATCTGTTGATGCTAATGGAGATTTAATAGCAAAAGTTACTAGAAAATTTGATTCTGTTTCAAATATGATAGAACGTGTTGTTTATAAGGCTGATGAAAGCATAAGTTTAAAAGAGTCTTATGTTTACAATGCAAATAATAATGTAAGCAAACATATAGTTGAAAAACCTTTAGAAGAAACCATAGAGATAAAAACCCGTGATTATGACCACAAGGGTAACTGGATAAAATTTGAACTCAAATTTCTTTCTTCAATAAATAATGAACTCTTTCAACAAGTGATTAAAGAGCGTGAAATAGTTTATTTTGAGTAATTGGCACATATATATGTTGCATTCAGGCTAAGACAATTTCTTTTAAAGTATTTATAGAGTTCCTGGTGTAAAATCCTTATTCCAAGAAATGTAACCTAGATGATAGTAGGTGGTTGATTTAAAATGCTTTGGACTATTTTAGACACGAGGCAGATTTTCCTGAAAAACCTTCCGTAGTAATCATTTAATTTGCAATGATTTCTCGATAATAGAGGTTTATCCCAATAATTATCGGGATTCCCGGGCTAGTCTTAAACAAAAAACTTTCCATTTAAAAACACTTTGGCTTGCTATGAGGTAATTACTTTTTATTTGAAAAATCTTAGACATTCTCATTTTTTAATTCGATTGTGAGTGTTCCGAAAATGTAAAGACCTGGTTTATATTTAAATAAGTTATATCTAGAGAAAAATAGGCTAAGAAATAGTTATGTAATACATATTACCCTAAGATGTTTTATAAGTTAAGTTTTGTTAAAACAAATAAACTTATCATATCTATTAAAATTCTTTAAATCAGTTTTTTATCCTTTTTTAGGTGCTTAATAGTCTTAAAGGTTACTTAAATATTTTCTAAAATTCATTTGATAATGGCGGTTAGGTCGAATTGTAGCTTTGCGCTGAATTTTTAACCAACTATCGAATGAAACATTATTATTTATTCTTATTGATTTTTGGCCTGTCTTGGCAAATACAGGCCCAACAAAAAGAAATTACCGGTGTAATTACCGATCCCGAAGGAATTCCTTTGCCCGGGGTAAGCATTAGCATTAATGCTGGTAGCGTAGGAGCAGTTACCAATTTTGATGGCCAATTTGAGTTAATGGCCAGTACCGGAGATGTTTTAAGCATTTCCTATCTGGGTTTTTTAACTCAAAAAGTAACTATAGACAATAAGGCCAACTTACTTATAAGTCTTGAGCCAAATACCGAATCTTTAGACCAGGTAGTGGTTACTGCACTTGGTATTACTAAAGCAGAGAAAAAAATAGGCTATGCAACTCAGGAAATAGCAACAGATGATTTAAAAAACATACCCATTGCTAATGTTGGTAATCTTTTTTCGGGGAAAGTTGCCGGTTTACAGGTTAGTAATCCACCCGGGATGTTTCAGGCCCCAAGTTTCTTGCTGCGAGGGAAAAAGCCACTAATTGTAATTGATGGGATACCGGTAAGTAGTGATTTTTTTGATATTTCACCAGATAATATTGGTGCAATCAATGTTTTAAAAGGTACTACGGCTTCGGCTTTATATGGCTCCAGGGGAAGAAATGGTGCTATTCTCATAAATACTAAAAATGCTACCGAAGAAGGCTTGACGGTTGAAGTATCTCAAAATGTAATGCTTACTGCCGGATATGCCGTTTTTCCTGAAACACAGCATGAATATGGAAATGGTTCCAATGGAAAATATGAATTCTGGGATGGCGCCGATGGCGGTATAGCTGATGGTGATATGATTTGGGGACCTAAGTTTGATGAAGATTTATTAATACCCCAATGGAATAGTCCTATAATTAATAATGAAACAGGAGAAGAAATTCCGTGGTGGGGTAGTGTAACCGGCACTCAATATGATGATCGCTCTAAATACTCCAGAAAACCCCTGCCCTGGGTGAGACACGATAATCTTGATGAGTTTTTGGGAACCGGTGTTATTTCAAATACAAACTTTAACATAGGACATAGAAACAAAAATGGATTTTACAGGTTAAATGGTAGTTTTTCTCATAATAAAGATCGTGTCCCAAATTCCAGCCTTTCCCAGGGAGGTTTGAGTTTTAAGTCCCTTACCAACTTTAATGATAACTTAAGCTTAAGTAGTAAGTTGTCTTATAACAAAGTATACTCTCCAAACTCCCCTAATTATGGGTATAACCCCAGTGGGCATATGTATACACTTCTAATCTGGATGGGAGAAGATGTAAATGGAAAAGATTTAAGAGATCATCATTGGGTACCGACAAAAGAAGGTTATAGGCAGGCTAATTGGAATTATGCCTGGTACAATAACCCATGGTTTGGTGCAGAAAATTACCAAAAGGGATACGATTCAAACTTACTTAATGGGCAGCTTCAATTGTCTTATAAGCTTGGAGAGAAATTTCAATTCCAACTAAGAGGTTCGGGTGTTTTAAAGCAAACTTTTGAAGACCTGGAAAGTCCTAAATCTTACTTTAACTACAGTGCGCCCAGAGAAGGTTCTTACCAGACCTGGAATAAAAACCGTTTGAATATTGATTACGACTTTTTAGCGACCTATAATGATAAGCTTAGTGACGAGCTAGGGCTGGCAGTATATGCCGGAGCTTCAACTTTTTACAGAAGCCATAGAAATGAATTTGCCGCCACAGATGGGCTTACAGTGCCAGGAGTTTATAATATGGGGAATTCTACAGGACCCGTGAGGGCCGAAAATTACTTTGAGCAAAAGGCCATCAATAGTGTTTATGGAACACTCGAACTGGATTTTCAGGATACTTATTTCTTAACAATGGCTGCGAGAAACGACTGGTCTTCTACGTTACCAAAGGAAAACAGGTCTTATTTTTATCCATCTATATCCAGTAGCGTACTTTTAAGCAATATTTTGGATTTGCCGTCTCAGGTTAATTACATGAAGCTATTTGGCTCCTGGGCAAGGGTGTCTAGCGATTTAGAGCCTTATAAATTATCGTCCTACTATAATAATTCAGGGAGTTTTGGCAATATTCAAAAGCTTTATTATCCGTCAGAAATTGTAAATCCTAATATTGCTCCTGAAACTTCTACATCTTTTGAAGTGGGGCTTAATACGGCATTGTTTAACAATCGTCTGGCTTTAGATGCAACTTATTACAACACGGTAGATACCGATCAAATTATCAATAAGCCCATTTCCTTAGCTTCCGGATTCACTTCCCGTAAAATGAACGGAAATGAATATACCACCAATGGTTTGGAGCTATCTTTAAGTTTTAAACCAATTAGGAAAGAAAACTTTAAATGGTCTGGATTGGTGAACTGGTCAAAACAGGTAACACGTTTAACCAATATTACAGGAGATTCAGAAAAATTTGGGAACCTATCGCTTAATGATCGGGTAGATAGTTATTACGAAACCGAATGGAAAAAATCTCCCAATGGAGAGGTGATACTTAATGCCGAAACCGGTTTACCAACAAGAGATACGTATGTATCTTATTTAGGGCATTTTGATCCCGATTGGTCATTTGGTTTGGTCAATAATTTTCAATATAAAAATTGGCATTTGAATGTAGCCCTGGATGGCGTTTGGGGTGGAGTACTGCGCTCTCAGGTAGTTGAAAAAATTTGGTGGGGTGGAAAACATCCAAAATCTGTAGAATACAGGGATGAAGAATATGCAGCCGGTGAACCTATCTATGTGCCAGATGGAGTTAATGTTGTAAGTGGCGAGTTAGTGCGTAATGTGAATGGAGAAGTAGTGTCTGATACCCGTGTATTTGAAGAACATACTACCCCAATAAGTTGGCAAACCTGGTCTCAAAACTACCCATATCGTGCCAGGGTAACTGAGGAAGAAAGTGAAACTTTTGCGAATGTATTTGATAGGTCTTACTTAAAATTACGTAGTGTATCCCTTAGTTATAATCTTACAGAAATGCTGGGAAGTAAAAGTATAAAAGATGCCAGTGTAAGTTTTAATGCTTATAACCTTTTTGTACTTACCAAAGGAGACTATTACACAGATCCCGATTTTAAAACCCAGGATAGCAATAATATTCAAGATCCGTCTTCACGTTACCTGGGAATTGGTTTAAACTTAAAATTCTAAATGATGAAAAACATAAAAAAGTATCTTAGTGTCTTGGTTATGGCCTTGTTATTTAATGCCTGCCATAATTTAGATGAAATAAATGATAACCCGAACTATGTAAATGAAACGCATCCGCAACTTCTACTTACAGAGATCGCATCTAATGCTTTCCAGGTGGAAGGTACCCGAGCTTTATATGCATCAAGAATGATTATACAAACGGGTGAGGAAAATAATTACCAGTTTTATAAATGGGGAAATGGAAGTTTTGCTCCTTACAATGAGTTAAGGCAGATAACCAAAATGATTGAAGAGGCGCAACGAATTGAAAATTCTAATTATGTGGCAATTGGTAAATTTTTTAGAGCCTATTATTTTTATAAACTTAGCTTAAGTTTTGGAGATATACCTTATAGCGAAGCTTTGGCGGGAGAAACAGGCAATTACCAGCCGGGATACGATTCACAGGAAAGGGTTTTTGCTGGCATTATTAATGAATTAGATGAAGCTGCCGGCTTAATAAACAACAATGAAACTATTGATGGTGATATAATTTATAATGGAAACCCTACTAATTGGTTAAAGCTAATTAACTCATTTCAACTAAAAGTTTTAATGACTTTGTCGGGTAAAGAACAAGTGGAAGGAATAAATATAAGTGAAAAATTTAACGAGGTATACCAACGAGGAAACCTTATTAATTCTCTAGATGAGAACGCCCAGTTGGTGTTTGTTGATCAGCAGGATAGCAGGTACACCGAGTTTAATTCCAGTAGTTATGCTTCAAGTATGTTTATGTCTGCTACTTTTGTAGATCTTTTAAAAGAATTAAAGGATAATCGTTTGTTTATTATAGCAGAACAAACTTCCAGTGCAACTTCTGAAGCAAAACCAATTGAAGATTTTGAATCTTATAATGGGGGCGATCCAACTGCAAATTATTCACTAATTAGTGAAACGCTGGTTGCCGATGGAAATATTTCGAAAGTGAACGCCAGGTATTATACAAACCCTACTACCGAGCCGCATAATATATTGAGCTATTGGGAAATAGAGTGTATATTGGCTGAAGCAACTGTTAGGGAATGGATCAATTCAGATGCATCGCAACATTATGAAAACGCTGTTCGGGCAAATTTTGAATTTTATCGAAATCATGCAGAAGAATATAATATGTACTTATCTGAAGCTTATGTAAATCAATATTTATCGCAGGAAAATATAAAATTGCCTGTGGCCGATAAGGAAGTTTTATTAGAAAGAATCCTTACTCAAAAGTATCTTACAAGCTTTTTGCAAGGTGGGTGGACGCAATATTACGACTATCTAAGAACAGGCTATCCCTACTTTAAATTTACAAATGCTAACACGCCTCCTAAGCGATTTGTATACCCAAATGATGAGTATAATAACAATACCCGTAACCTTGAAGAAGCCATTAACTCTCAGTTTAATGGGAATGATGGAATTAGAGAAACACCCTGGTGGTTAAATTAAAAACTATGAAAAAAAACTATGTAGTACTAGTAGCTGTTTGTTTATGGACTTGCTTCCTACAAGCACAGCAAAATGAAAAAGTAATTATTATTAGCCTGGACGGCTTAAGATGGCAGGAATTATATGGCGGAGCCGATTCCCTGTTTATAAATAATAAAGAATTTGTTTCTAATACAGAAGCACTAAACGAGCAATTTTGGGGGCCTACTAAAGAAAAAAGGCGAAAGAAACTAATGCCTTTCTTCTGGAGTCATATTGTAGAGAACGGCGTATTGCTTGGGAATAGATGGGAAGAAAATAAGGTAAATCTTACCAATACGATGTTATTTTCATATCCCGGTTATAATGAAATTCTAACAGGAAGAGCCGACGATGAGCGCATAAATTCTAACAGCAAACATCATAACCCAAATGTGACTTTATTAGAAAAAGCTCAGGCTTCGAATACCTATAAAGATAAGGTAGAGGCTTTTGGTAGTTGGGATGTATTTCCTTACATCCTTAATGAAAAACGAAGTGGAGTTCCTGTAAATGCAGGCTATAGATCTTCTCATGCGGCAAACCCAACAGAAAAAGAACTTTATCTGGACCATTTGCAAAAACAAACTCCAAAAAGATGGGAAAGTGTAAGGTTTGATGTATTTACCCATAATTATGCTTTAGAAAGCTTACAATCGCGAAAGCCCGATGTTTTGTATATCGCTTATGGAGAAACAGACGATTTTGCGCACGAGGGGCGTTATGATCAATATTTAAAGTCTGCAAAAAGAACAGATGAAATGATTAAGGAAATTTGGGACTTTATTTCCAAAGATCCTTATTATAAAGACCAAACAACTGTTTTTATCACCACGGATCACGGTAGGGGTACAGGCGTAACTAAAGATAACGACTGGAGACATCACGGAAGTTCAATTCCTGTGGCAGATCAAACCTGGATAGTAGCTTTTGGCAACAAAATTCAGACTTTAGGTGAAGTGAAAAAAGATGCGCAATATTTTGTGCCTCAATTTACCACTACTATTGCTGAATTTCTAAACCTGGATTTAAAAAACGATTTTCCTGCCCTGCCAATAAAGAAATAAGTAATTATTTTATTAGATGTTTACAGGAAAATAAAACGTATAATATTAAAAAATAAAAGCCCCGAAGCATTAGTGTTTCCGGGGCTTATTTATTGGCACCGCTAAAGGCTGTAATACCCCGAGGTAGTTTACTGGATAATAGAGATTTAATGTTGCGGGACCTGTAGGTGATTTACCTTTACTCCAGAAATTAGTTTATAGTGCTGTTATATTGAGGTTTTAGATCTAAATTTTTAATGGTTTAAACACAAGAATTTAGTAAACCTAAGAAGCATTTTTCATTAACCGGCATTGGATTTTACATTAGAGAAGTCACATTTTTCCAGTCTACTTTTTTCAATAAATAGCATTAGGAAACCCCGATTGTTCCAATTCAGCCCAAAGCCAGAATTTGAGCGTAAGGTTAATAGCGATATCCAATCATCGCTTTCTCTAGGATCTTCATTTAAAACATTATAAAAGGGATAACCAAGTAAATAGCTTTTATATCTTTTGTCTGTTTGATCTGAAACTTTATCGCATACGTAAGCTAATTGTCTTTTGTTTAAGCCTTTTTCCTTATATAATTCAGGTTTAAACGGAATGTCAACTTCTGGTTTAAATACAACATCTAAAAAGTATTTATCAGGAAAATTAGGATTGTTGTATGGTTCTAAGTTTTCATCGATATCAAATAAAAAGACTTTTGCATAATCCTTATCTGTCCAGGACATATTATTTTCGTCATCATAAGCTATAAATATACTTAGCATTCCTTTTTTGGGAAGTAGCGTGTTTGCTGTGGGTATTTCGCTTAGGTTAAATTGTGCTATAAACCTATAGTCACCATATTGATGTTTGGGCCATTTAAAGTTTTTGGGTACATCGGGATCACCTCCATATTTACTTAAGCCTTTTTGATCAAAGACATTTGCTTGTGTAATTTGTATGGCTGGAAGCATAATAGATTTTAAGTAGTCCTCTTTTTTATGTAAATCGTATTTTCCTTCTTTAATAATTTCCTCTAATCTGTTAATATCCATAGTGTATTTATTATTTGCCTACTGTTACAACCACTCTGCATCAATCCCCATCTCTATAAAATCATCGTAAACCTGGTCTTTAGCATAACATAATGTTGCTTTTTTTAGGTTTGGGAAGTGTTTGGCGTCTGCGCTAGATTCGATATCCCAATATTCTACGGCTCCGCCGGAAAATGGAGCTAAATTCATATAAATATCATTTCCGCCATCCTGATAGATTTCTGTAATTTCGGCAGCAAGGCGTTTAGGGATTGGTAAATCTTTAAAATACTGTACTACTTCTTCAATGGGCTCGTAAGCTTCTTTGTCTATATCAATCTCCCGTTTTTGATACCAATCTGCAAATTCATATAAATCAAATACAGGTTTTAGTAAATTTTTAGTGTACATTAATTCTTCTATCACCGATAATTTGAATCCAAAATCAGTAAAATTGATTGTTTCTTCCTCGAGTGATTTAATTAGGTACTTATCTTTGGGAATGCCTTCCCCACGTTTGTAGGGGACATAAGTGCTAACTTCTATGGCTTTAACCTGGTCTTTCTCTATAGAAAACCAGGCGCTTAGGTTATTTAATACTAAAGCTCCTGAAGAATCTCCTTTAAAAAGCTTTACACGCGCATCTTCATGCTCTTTATAATACTTGGTAATCTCCTTATTTTCGAAATAAAAAGTTCCGGAGAAAATCTTATTTGGGCTAAAATTATAATCTTCAGCTTCCAGTACAATTGTTATGGAATCTATAAGTTTTCCATTTTTTGAATAGGCTAAGATTCCTAATTCATCCCAGGTGAATACGGTATTGTGTTTTAATTGATGTACGCTATAGTTCGTATTTAGAGATTTTTCCAAAGTGGCTAGCAACAAAGGGAATGCAATAGTAACCGAATTGATTTCAAAATTATTTGAAGATAATTGTATTGTTGTCATAGATAGGTTTTAGAGAGTTAATTACTTTAGGTATTATACCCTTTGGCGGTACCGATAGATTATAAAGGTTTTCTGGTTTTATAGAAATCGGCAAAAGAGCCTGAAATTTTTGTTACTTCCCCACCATCGTGATAATACGCCCAAACTGAAAAACTACAATCAGGATCCAGATATAAATAATCTCCATTTTCGGTTCCTATTACAAATCCTTTGGCAACACGTTCTAATTTTACCCTACCAAACCTTAGTGAAGGCGCATAAGCTATTTCTCCAACTTCCTCCTGAATGTATGTATATAATTTTAAGCATTCATAATTGGCAGCCTCACCAACTCCTTTCATTTCCCATCTTTCTAAAAGCGCTGCTTTCCCAAACATATTCCAGGTGCGTTTATCCCAACGGCCGTTATTTTTTATCTGGCATCCATCAGGGTTTTCATTTAGGAATTTAAGGTATGTAACCGGCAATTCGCGGTTGAAAGTAGTATTCATTTCAAGTTTCATGAGTAATAGTTTTGCTGATGATTATACAATTACAAAGGTGAAAGCTTCTTTTTAGAGGTCGCTAACTGTTTTCAGGGATATTGTGTTCTAGAAGGGATGAGGTTTATTTTTATGAAGTAAGATTAAAAATCACCCTTTTCGGGGATTAATGACATTATTTCTCAGGTTAATTTTGTGATAAACAAAATTTTATGGAAGATAACACCAAAAATGCAGCTTTTTTAGACTCATTAAAGCGCAATAATGAGAAGATAAGAGACGACCGGGCCAATGCTATTGCAGAAGATGCGCATCTTATGTACAAACGAGAAACAGAAGATCTGGCCTTGTCTTTAAAGCGTCTAAAACGCGAACAGGAGAATATGTTAGATATGAGTCCTACCGACGCCAATAGTTTGGTGCTGGCTTCAGATTTTGATGCAAAAAACTATGTCTCTAAAGACCTGGAAATGGCAGTTAAAATAAGAAATCTGGAAATAAAATTAGAATTGGCCAAAAAGCGCTATGCGTATTTATTTGGGAGTAAAATAGAAGAACTATAATTATGGGAGGAGGAAGATTTAGTCACGAGGCGTATTCACGCTTAAGAGACTCAAAAGGATATAGTAATAAATCACGGGAAGAAATATTTACGGCAAGAGCTATAGATCCTGAAATGGATCCTGCTAAAGCACTTTTACGGGAATCCAGGGATTCAGCAGAGCATCCTGAGTCTGTTTCAATAATTGTGGGACTGGATGTTACGGGAAGCATGGGTTTTGTACCAGAGCATATTGTTAAAGAGGCTTTGCCAGACCTTATAGGTTCTTTAATGGAAGCAGGCATAGAACATCCGCAGGTATTATTTATGGGATTAGGAGATTTTGTATATGACACCGCGCCTTTGCAAGTGGGGCAGTTTGAGTCTTCAGCAGAATTATTAGATCGTTGGTTAACCCGTGTCTACCTTGAAGGTGGTGGAGGCGGAAATAATCAGGAAGGTTATAATTTGGCACATTTGTTTGCTGCAAGGCACACCGAAATTGATTGTTGGGAAAAACGAAAACAAAAGGGCTTTTTGTTTACAATAGGAGACGAGCCTGTTTTTCCTACTATTCCCGGAGAAATTATAAGAAAATACACCTGTACTAATGAAGCTGAAAGTCTTACTACCGAAGCTATTATTAAAGAGGCGCAGGAGAAATACCATGTTTTTCATATGCATTTAGAGCATAATGATTGGTCTAAAAAACCGGGCCGTAAAGGAAACTGGAAGGAATTGCTGGGAGAGAATTTTATTGAAATTCCAGACTATAAGAAAGTCGCAAAACGAATTGCCGAAGTTGTGATACAACATCATAAGCCTACCTCGGGGAATACTAAGTCAGGTAGTGCTGATACCGAAGTTGAAAATATGTTATAGATGCCAAAATGTAGCATTGTAATAGATTTAGGGTTTGGTGATGCCGGAAAAGGTTTAACTACAGATTTTCTGGCATCCCAACAACCTAAAGAAAGTCTGGTTGTTCGTTTTTCCGGTGGACACCAAATAGGGCATACGGTAAGTACCGGTGCTTTTACACATACCTTTAGTAATTTTGGTTCAGGTACCTTGTTGGGTGTTCCTACCTATTATTCAGAACATACCACTTTGTTTCCTCCGGCAATTCTTCAGGAAGGAAGGTTTTTAAAAAAATATCATCCAAAATTAAAGTTTCATCCGCTGGCAATGCTAACCAGTATCTATGATATTGCTTTTAATAGGGCTGTTGAAAAGCAGCAGCATCACGGTTCTTGCGGATTGGGTTTTGGAACCACTATAGCCAGAAACAAAGAGGATGTCTATTTTTTCGCAAACGATTTGCAGTTCCCCTGGGTAATAAAACAACGTTTAAATAGCATAAAAACCTATTACGAGCAAAAATTGCTTAGTCAGCCTAAAAGTGTGCAGGAGTATTATAGGAATGAGCTTAAAACCTATAATGAAAATTATTATGTTGAAAGTTGTTTAGCGATAAGTCATTTTTATGAAATAGTTCCCCTAAATAAGTTGGCCGATAGTTATGGGCACTTTATTTTTGAAGGTAGCCAGGGGGTTTTACTAGATACCCAGCACGGTTTTCATCCACATACTACCTGGAGCAATACCACTTCCAAAAATGCTATTCAGCTTATAAAGGCACAATTAAAAGAGGTTTTAAACCTGAATGTTTATTACGTGACTCGTTGTTATCAAACCCGGCACGGTAATGGTCCAATGGCTGAAACAAAAAAGGTTTCCTTACAGAATAATGAGCAGGAAGCGAATGAGACCAATGAGTTTCAGGGTGAGTTTCGTACCAGGGCTTTAGATATTTCTTTGCTTAATTATGCTTTAAGCTGCGACGAAATTTATCATCAGGATATGAATATTAGTAAAAACTTGATGATTACCTGCCTTGACCAGCTTCCGGAATTTTGTGCTGAAGATTTAGCGGGAAAACTTACCCAAAATTTTAAAACCGTTTATGGAAGTTACGGTCCCGGTAGAACATTTGTCAGGGAAATTTCTGCTAAATAAAAAGAGGGCCTTCTGTAATTTTTAAAATCACCCCATTCAGGGATAAACCTCCTATAATTCCCGGGTATCTTAGTATGCCGTAAAAATGAACTAAAAAGATAAATATGATAAGCTATAGAGAAGATTTACACGAAATGAAATGGGATGATTTTAATTTCAAATCTATCCAGGTAAACACGCTGCCATTGCTTGAAGATCCAGACCATTACAATAACGGCTTTGTTTTTAAAGATGCGCTTTTAGAAGCGGTTGAAAAAATATCGGGGAAGAAAGTTTTTAAATTGTTGTTTATAAGTCCGGATAATATAACCAGTACAAAATTCTATGCTATTGCTTTTTTGGAAGGTAAGTTTATCTTAACCGCCGAAATAGAAAATACAAACCATTTTTATTCATGGTTTAGCAGCATAGAGCGCGATAAAAAAGACACTAAAAAGTTGAAATCTGAGATATATTCGTTCGGGAAAAGCCTGTACAGTAGTCAGCCAGCCTCAAATTTCAAAGAAGGATATTTTTATAAAGATACCGGTGCGTTTATAGCAGATTTTATTCCTAATGAATTTATAGCCGAAAAACTGGCAAAAGAGAAAGCCGATTTCCTGGCAGATTTTATTCAATTAGATGCCAAAATTGACTTTGAAGAAGTTAAACAAATCTTTGAAGCTTTGATAGCTGAAAAGGAATTAAGAGTTATTCCTCCAAAAAACAACGAGGCCATTTATGCAGAATTTGAGCAAGAAGCAGGTTTCCCTTTTCCTGCCATGATAAAGGACTATTTGAGCTTGCATAATGGAGTTGAAAATGCAGCCATTATGGGAGCTGAAAAAATTTTAAAAGAATGGAAGGATTGGAAAACAGTCTATGATGATTGGACGCAGGAAGAATTGCTGGATACTTACAGTACAAACCAGGGCAAAGCTTTGCTAATGTACACTACTCCATACTGGATTCCATTTTTCGATTTACAAAACGGTAATTTTTTAGCTTTTGATTTTGCCCCCAATACAAAAGGAGTTCCAGGTCAAATAATACGCTATGGTGCCGACCAGGAAATTGGTTATATCCAGGCCGATGATTTAGCTACTTTTCTAAAAAGCCTAATGGGTGATGAAGGTGAAATTCGAGATGAAGAGTGGTTTTATAAACCTTAATCTACAAACCACCCATAGCACAGATTAGAAAATAATTGAAGATTCCCCCCGACTTATGTCTACGATTTTTAAAACGAAAATAGTACCAAATTTAAATACAGCCTCTTTAGATGCTTCTGAAGCACTATCGCTAATTCATATTTTGGAATTGATGAATGCAACAGATAATGAAGCTTATAAAGCTGCAAAAATTACTGACAATGCGCAAAATATAACTAGTAATTTTAGCCAAAGACTTACAGAGCAAATCTACTATCATCCTACTATTTATGCAGATGAAAAAGAAGGTTTGGAATTTATAGCCACCTGGCTTCCAATTTTAGAACAGGGCTGTTTTCCCGATAAAAAAAGTGCAGATAAATTAGTTGAGTTTCTAAAGTTTAGCCTGGGGTATTTTCAATCTCAAGCAATAGCCGATACTTATAAAAATCAAATTTTTAAGGTCTTAAAAGCTTTGGTTCAAAGTGAATCTGAAGCTTCACTTCCTGTAGCTCGTTTTCTAATTCAAAACGTATTTGATATAAGAGATTATTTGAGTTCTGATTTTCTAATTCAAAATTGCCTTAAACATACTATTTTATGCGGAAGCTACACAGTTGTTTCTCCAACAAAGGAAATAACCTCATTTCCATTTAAAATTAACCATGATTTTATTGAGCATTTTTATGAAGGGGATTGGTATCAATTAATTACAATAATACATCAAATATTACCTGTTGGACGCGTATATGCCCCCGGCGCATATCATGTTTTGTTAGCTTGGTTTAGTACCGATTTGGCTAAATTCTATGCAGATAATTTAGAGTTAGCTTTTGCTGCACATAGTGCCATAAAAGAACGCTTAATATTTGGTGAAGCAGAAAGTCTCGAACTACTTAATATAAAAACAGCAGAAGGTGTCTATCCCTTAATCACAGCATTGGGAGCTAAAAAGTGGGATGCCGGTGATGTGCTTCTCTTTAACAATCGCGATAAAGCTATTCCGCAAGTACAGGTAGACGCCTGTTATTTACGGCTTATAGATTGGCTATCTGCCAATGGTGGAGGTAATTTTAATTCAGAAGCATTTCAGGAGTATGGCAAACATATTTTAAGCGATAATAACATTGCTGCGCTTCCCGTTGATTCTATTGCATTTTGGTTTGAAAAATGCCACTCGAAATCAGGGAATTCAAGTCAGATTGAATTTTACAATAACTTGTTTTCAGGCTTTCTTTCTGAATTTAAAAATGGCAAATTTCCGGTAATGCGTCTTAAAAATGAAGCCTTTCAAGTAACCGGCGAATATGTAATAAAGGAGGTATTTAAAAATCTAAACAATATAGGCCCATGGTTGGAAAGTTTTAAAAGCACTGGATTAAAAGACCCTCTAAATCAATTTATAGTTCTTTCATATTATGATGCACGTACTTCATTGTTAGATTTATACAGTGAAGAAAGTCGGCAGGTTTTGCACACCTACTTGTTAGACCTGGCTTACTCTTCAAGAAATGCATCAGAGAACATCAGGAAAGAAGGCTTAGCCTTAATTGTAAATATATTAGCAAGCTTGTGGGGTACTCCCGCTAATTATACTAGAGTTAATGAAATTTGGGCTTTTAAAAGTATAGATAGTAGTGTTACTAAGCTTTGTAACGATTTTGCAAAAGAACAATATCTTAACGAAAAGCGTTCGCTAAGCTTAAAACTTATTCAGGCGTGGTATAATTTTTTGGGTGACTATTATTACAGCGCTACAACAGAAGCTGTATGGGTTGGTGAAATGTTACAAATGCAAGGTATACGCTCGGCCAATTATTTTAATACTGTTCAAGATGATATGTCTTTCTTTTTAGACCGTACAGTTTCCCGGCTACTTCATTTTCATAAAAAGTGTAAAAGCAGTAATAATACCAATGACGTCTTAAGCCTTATTGCGACACAAATTGAAACCTATCTTTCTGATTTTCTTCAGGAGCTAAATGAAGATAAACTGGCTAAGCCCACCGTAAAATACCTTTCTGATTATAGTAAGAATGAAGTTTTTGGCTTCAGTACTAATACAGATTTATTGAATGCGATTATTGAATTTTATGATTTTCATTTTAAGCAAGAACCAATAATAGAATCCAAGGTAGTTGTAGAGCAATCAAAACCTGCAGAAACTACTATTAACGAAGTTAATATAGATAAAAATTATGTAGAGACAGTGCTTAGTAATTTAGAAAACTATAAAACTACGGGCTCATGTGATACACAACTTCTTGCTGTATTAGATGAAAGAGTATCAGAATTAAAAACCTCGTATAAACAAGATGATACAGGTTTAGAAGCTCGATTTAATCAGGCACTTTATATGGCTTTGCTGGATAAAGACCTGGCGCCGGGAACAACATTGGAGACCTATGGTAATCTTTGTAGAAGTTTATTTATAGAGCTGGTAAAGGGATCTAAAATGGCAAGCTCTTATGCCCTTGGTTTAAAAACCATGGCAAATTCTGGAGCATATCCAGAACACTTAAAAACTGCTTTATTGCAGGTTATGGAAGATTTAAACGCATAGAAGAATGATACAAGAAATAAGTCCCGAAATACAAGACCAGCTAAACTTATCTGCTTTGATTTTAAAGAAGAATTATAATAGTGCCGATTTAACAAGTTGGTTTGGTTTTAACCTGAATGACGAGATGCATGTAAAGCAAGCTAAAAGACTTTTAAACCTTTATGGTATTAAATCTGGTTTGCACTTACGCAATATCTTACAACGTTATGAAAATGGGGAAATGGCATCTATGGCTTTTGAAAAATTGGCGGCAGAATTTCGTAGTGACACAACAGATACTTTTAAAGTAAAATACGATGCTTTAGATCATCCCGGGATTAAAAGTACCTATAAAATAGTCTGGAAATACCGTTTCAGTTTAAAAGAGCATAAACTTATTGGTTATGAAATGGCTTATTACATTTTTTTAATGCGGTTGGGAGGTGTTCTTGGGTTTATCACTATAGAAGAAATTATGCTTCGGTTGGAGGATGCAAATACTCGTTTGAAAACACTTTTTTCCAGTTGGGGAGAATTTCATCGTAACGTATGTATTGGCGATGAATATGTGTTGGGATCTACAGAGCAGGATATCAGTAAATTTCCCGGAACAAAAACGCTGTGGGAGCATTACCAGCGTCTACATATACAACATGCCAATTGGTTTAAAGAATGGAAAAAATGAGTTTAAGAAAAGAAGAAGTTATACAGCATATTGAGCGTGCAGAACAGCTTTATAAGGCCAATCTCTATAAGCATTTAACACCCCATATTTCTGCAGTTCAGGAGAATTTTGAAGCATTAGATAGTGCTACAGAATATGCGCGATATTACCGGCTTGTAATGTTATATATTGCTGCTTTTGAGGAAATAAATATGCCTGTTATGCAATCGTACTTAGAGGCTCTGGAAGCTATAAATGAAATACAGGCGTCAGATTACGAAGTGATTTGCAGTTGCTACCACCAATGTCCCGGTGCTGTTTACGAAAAAGCATTAATGCAATACCCTTATAACGAAACTTTGCATTTACATTATGCATTAAAGCTACAAAATGAAAAAAGATTCTTAGAAGCAATAGGCATTCTTAAGTATATATTAGAGTGTTATCCTGCCACCACCGAGGCAAGACTTTTACTGTGGGAGATTGAAACAGCCTATTTAGAAGAATTATGTTGTTCAACTGAAGAAGCAAACTGTTATGAATTACTGGACTTAGCATCTGCCACACATAATTTAGAAGTTTTAAAAGGTCTGGAGTTAGACGAGCGTTTAGATGAAGCAAGCAAAAGCTTAATCTACATACAAATTGCTTTATGGGAAAAGAGATCTGTAGAGATATTGGAATACTGGAAGACAGAATGGAAATTGCTGGAATTATCTGATAGAGCTCGTTATTTATTGGCAGATTATGCCAGGGCATTTATGATGTATAATATGGTTTCCCAAATTTTAAGAGCACCATCTAAACCAGAATTTCCTACAGACGAGTTTACCTCTTTTCAGGAATATAAAGAATATATGAAGGCTGTTTCCAATTCGGGTTGGCAACTGGCGCAGCATCATTATTTATTAGTGGGGAATTCAGCCTATTTTCATACCGGAGATAGAAAGGTCCTTAATATTTGTGTTGAACAGGGGCTAGCGCTAAATCCTAAAAATCCTTTGTTATTAGTTTTAAAAGCCAAATCGTTCTATTTAGAAGAAAATTATAACCAGACCGCAGCAGCGTATCACGAAGCCTATAGAAACGGACTCGCTATGAGCGAATACTTGTTTTATTTATTAGAAGTAAATAATAGGATACAGAGTTGGCAGGGTATTTTAGACATTGTAACCCAGTTTCATAAAAGAAAATCGCCAACGCTTAAAACCATGTTTTTTAAAGCCCGGGCTTTAGTGATGTTGCAAGAGTTTGATGCCGCGCTTGAAGTTATAAATGAAGCCCTGCAAGACTTTCCCTTACCAGCGCATTCTTATGCTCCCTGGTTTTATAATTTACGAATGCTTATACATAAACGGAACCATAACTATAAGGCATTTCTAGAAGATATGCATGAAGAAATTAATTACTATAAAATAGGGGATAGTGATTATTGTAGTACCATGAATATGTGTGTAGAAACCATTTTTGAAATGGGCGATTATGAAGAGTGTTACAAATTCGCAATTTATAATTACGAGCAGGAACAATTATCACCAGAGCTGTATCCAGTGCTCCAGTGGTTGTGTTTTTATGATTTTTTAATTGAAAAGCCAGATGATTTAAACGATGTTACTGAAAACGATTTAATTGAAGAGCCTACCACATTTATCGATTACAGGAATAATGGATTATTACATTGGATTATGGGAAATCATGATGCAGCAACAGCATCATTAGAGCTTGCCGCCGGCCTGACAACCAATAAAGCCTACTATCTTAAACTTGCCTTAACCTGTTCAAAAGAAGCTTTTCATAATTCTAAAAGTATAAGGCTTTGCGAAACTATAAAAAAAGAGCTCCCAGAATCTCAAGAATGGAAAATAGACTTTGATTATGCTAATTTATTGAGAGAAGAAAAACAATATAAAGCGGCATTACATTCGTTTAAGCAGGTGTTACAAGGTTACCCAGATCATTCTTTTTTTCAATTTCCAAAAGACGACAATCATGTTATGCTAAGAAGCTTAAAAGAATGTGCAAAGGAGTTAGGTGATATTCACGAGCTCATCAAATATAATGCGATGCTTTTAAGCAAGGATAATCCGTCTATAAATTTATTAAAGGAACATCAGGAAATAACAAACGAGAAAGACAAACAAGATATTTTTGTAAGACATAATTTATTAGAAGGCTTGTTTCAATTAGGTACAGATATGAGTAAAGCCGAAAGTGACGAGTTAATCCAAATTAAAACAAAAATAAGAACCAATTATTTCGCTGAAAGATGTTAGTTTTACTCGATAATCGAGATTTAATGTTTCAAGGCCTGCCCCAAAATCAAAAAAGAATTCCATTTAATGCCTTGTTGGCTTGCCCCGAAGTAATTTACTGGTTTTAAAATGATACCGCTTAAAAATTATACAAGCTTATTTTTATTTCTATTCTTAGGAATATGTAATGTTAGCCTAGCTCAAACACCAGAAAGTACGCCACTTTTAGATTCGCTTTCTAATGTATATGCAGAAAATTTATATACAAACCCGGAAGTTGCGAAAAAAGCAGCCCAGGAATGGTTGTCAAAAAGTGAGGCTTTAGATAAGAAAATCCATATAGTTAGGGCACACTATGCTTTGGGCAACCTAGGCAACATTTCGGGAGATTATAAAAGTGCTGTAGACCAGGCTGCAAAGGCCATTAATTTACTTAAAGAGCTTAAAATAGAAAATGGTTTGGCAGCCGCTTATAATGTATTAGCGCTAGGGTATAAGAACCTTGGGGATTATCCCAAAGCAATGGATGGTTTTATGCAATGCTTAGCTTATGCAAAAAAAATAGGCGGAAAGAACCAGGAAGCAAATGCCTATCAAAATATTGCCACACTTTATGTGCTACAAAAAAAATACAATAAGGCTGCTGAAAATTTAGATCGTGCCGCTAACTTATATCGGGAATTAAAAGATGACGACGGTGTACTCACTACCTTATTTAATTTTGCTAATATTTTAAAAGAACAAGGCAAGTTTGATCAGGCTCGTAAACACTACCAAACAGTTTTAAACTATAGAAAGAGAGAGGGGAACAAAGCCGTGATAGCTTATATAAATATTAACCTGTCACAGATGTTAGTTGAAGAAGAGCGTTGTGAAGAAGCAGTGGTTTCCTTAAAAAGAACATTATCGCTGTTAAAAGAACTAAAATTCAATTCTGATATAGCGATTGTATTAAATGATCTGGGCTTATGTGAAAGTGAATTAGGTAATAACAAAGAAGCAATAACCTATTTTGAGCAAGCCCTTGCCATAGGGGAAGATCAGTCTTTGTTAACTTACAATTCTAATATATATATAAATCTTTCCCAGCTATATCAAGGTCAGGGCGACTATAAAAATGCTTTAAAATATTACCAAAAAGGAGTAGATACCAAATCTAAACAAAACTCACTTGATAAAGAAAAGTATGTCGCAAATCTCCAGGAACGTTACGAAACCCAGTTAAAGGAGACGCGAATAGCATTGTTGGAGAAAGAACAAAAGTTGGGGGAGGCAGAACTGCAAAAAGCAGAGCTTACTGTTAAACGGCAGGGAATTGTAAGAAATGCGTTTATTGCGGGTTTTATATTGGTTTTAATATCTTTAATTATACTGCGGCTTTTTTACCTGCAGCGGCTTAAAGCTCAGAAAGAATTGAGTGAGCAACAGGAAGAAAATGCAAAGCAAAAGATTAACCAGATGATGAAAGACCATAAATTATCTGTAATAGAACGTTACCAGGAAGGACAGGACGAAGAAAGAGCACGTTTAGCCCGGGAGATACACGACGGAATTGGAAGTGACCTCGCCGGAATAAAAATTGCCTTTGAACACTACATAGAAACTCAACCAGAAAAACCACAAAGTAAAAGAATATTGAATGCTATTGGTAATGCTTGTATAGATATACGTGCGCTTTCCCATCAATTACATCCCTTAGCTTTTTCAAAAATAGGTTTTAGTAGTTTTCTTAGGGATTTTATAGATAAAATTTCTAAAAGTGCAAATATTGATATTCAAACTTTTTTCTTTCCGGAAGAAGATATTGATCGGTTACCGGAGGAGCTCCTTGCCGAAGTTTATAGAATTGTACAGGAATTAGTAAATAACATTCTAAAACATTCCCTTGCCACCCAGGCCGAAGTACAACTTACCAGGCATGAAAATCACTTAAATATTGTGATTAACGATAATGGACAGGGATTTCAGGAGAAGAAAAAACAAGGAATAGGATTACGAAATATAAAGGACCGCTTGCATAAGCTACAAGGTACCATAGAGATAGACAGCAGTGCAAGTAGTGGTACCTCAATTATGATAGATATTCCCTTAAATTAAAAACTGTGAAGAAAGTAAACATCATTATAGCAGACGATCATTTAATGTTTCTGGAAGGTATAAATACCATATTTAAGGATATGCCCGAAATAGGAGAGGTTCATTTAGCCACCGAGGGGAAACAGGTACTTAGACTGCTCAATCAATTTGAGGTTCATTTAATTATAAGCGATATTAGTATGCCAAAAATGGATGGTATAGAATTGCTTACGGAAATTAAAAAGAAACATAGTGCTATCAAAATTATCATCTTAAGCATGTTGGATAATCATAGAACGGTGCATAAGGTGATTCAAAAAGGAGCAGATGGTTTTGTGCCAAAATTTACAAGTAAAGAAGAATTGCAGAAAGCTGTACGTACTGTATTAAATGATGAACAGTACTTCTCTGATATTATAAAACAACGATATATGGAAAGCGTTTTTGAGCGTAAGAAGTATAAAAACATAGAACTCTCACCACGCGAGAAGGAAGTGTTGGCACTTTTAGGGGAAGAGCTTACCTCAAAAGAAATTTCGGAAAAGCTATTTATTTCTGTGAATACCGTAGAAACTCATCGTAAGAATATTCTTTTAAAAACCGACTCTAAAACCACTACAGGGGCAGTAAAATATGCCATAGAATCTGGGTTGTTTGATACCTAATTTGGCTTGTGTTCAAGATTGAGTTTTAATTTTTAAGGCCTTCCGAGGTAACTTTATTGTCATGGCATTTTAAATGCTTCAGGGCCACTACCTAAAATAAAATAGGTTTTTACTGGCACCGCCAAAGGGTATAATATCCCAGGGTCTGCCTCGAAATTAAAAATTTGTTTTCAACGAAGCCCTGTGGGCTTGCCCCGAGGTAGTTTACGAAGCCTTGCTGCTTATCTTAAGTTAATTTGTTTGTTGATATATAGCATTAATTCCTTCTGCTTCTATAGCATTTTTTATCTGATTAAACTCTTCCTCGTAAGATGTCGTATCATTCTGGTCTGTTATCATCTCTCCCCGGTATATGTGTCGGGTATCTAAATCAAAATACAGGATGTATAAACCTTTCTGTGGGTTTTGGTATTTTCCTTCACCATCATTCTTTATACGTTTATCATCAAGGTATTGTACCCAGGCCGCTTTAGAAAGGGAAGATTTGTCTAAATATATTTTTCTGTAATTACTAATTTTAAAATAAGGGAATGCTTCGCGTATGTTTGTTCCTATTTTTTCTTCAATCTTTGTTTGTAAGGATGGGAAACCCTGTATTTTTTTTGATAATAGAAAATCTTTGATTTGCCAGGTATTTGTATGGGTTTCAAGTGGTATTTCTATGAAACCTTCTGGATATTGAGGAGTTTTAATTAGTAAATGCTGACTATATAAACTGTTCAATTCGTTGTAAGACTGGTTTAATCTTTCCATAAATTTAGGGATCAAATTGTCCAGTACTTGGGGAGTTAGGTCTTCTTTAAAAATTAATTCAATGCTTTCAATTTTGAAGTTAACATCCAGCCCGCTACTTTTAAAATCATTTCTAATCGCTTGTTTTGTTTCATAGATATTTATAGACTCTTTATAAAGATCATTAAAGGTAAGCTTTTCGGAGCCATACAGAGGCAAAGTATCATTTACTAATATGTTTTTCGCATTAATATGCGTGTAGAATTCAATTTCGGGTATTTTTTTATTGTAGATATGTACACTAAACATATTAGGATTCATCGTAGCAGCGTTAAAAAAGCGATTTAAATTTTTAAAATCTAATTCATCTTTATACTCTCTTTGTAAATATGTTTCGATATTTTTTGCAGCTTTATTTTTAGAGATACCACCAAACAATCTGGCGCAGCTACTAAAACCAATTACAATTACGCCAAGTAGTATTCCAAAGTATATCATTTGTTTCATAGTTATCATCTTGATTAAACTAAATTATAAGAATGTTGCAAAAACGGCCTCACGGAATTCCGTGAGTTTTCACTTTCATTAAAAGAAGTCAGTGTTTATAGAGGGGTACAGGGTATTTTTGAAGCATTAATTATAACTAAAGATATTTATAATGGGACTACAAGAAAAAAAAGCAGCTAAAGCAATTGAAGATCAATATTTAGGAGACTACCAAAAGGAAATAAATCAGACGGTAGGTAAAGAATTACCTGTTAATATTAACTGGGATACTTTTGAGCTAGACTTTATAAAGTTTGTGCCAAGTGTTTGTTTACAGCGTCTTACCGATGCACTAAAGGAGGTTTGTGAAGACGATATGGGTAAGGAAGCTATACAGGAGAGTATCTCGTCTATTGAGGTGTATTGTATACCTAACGAAGGTGCAGAAGATAAAAAAGAATTAAAAATAGAAGATGAGGTATTTTCTCTTACAGCTTGTTGGGGCGGCCACCACAGCGGATATTTCTCTGATCTTGTAATACGTGAATTCCTGGAGAATAATCTATAAAATAACCTGGGAGAACCAGGCTATTATAAAAAAGAAGCTGTAGGAAAAGGTTTTAAAATCGTCATCTTGAATTTATTTCAAGATCTAACGTGTTGGTAATTAAAAACATGTTAGAAGCTGAAACAAGTTCAGCTTGACTAGAATAGACTTTTCAGACAGCTTTTTTTATTGGCACCGCCAAAGGATATAATACCTTGAGGTTTGCCTGGAAAATATAAGTTTATGTCCAACAAATATCTCGTGGGCTTACCTCAAGGTAGTTTATTTTAAAGTTTAGCGTAAAATTAATTTATAGGTACAGTATTAAGCTCTACACCTCTTAAAGAAGCCGAGAAGTATACACCTTGTTGGGAGTATGGATTATTTTCCATAAAAGATTGATTAAAACTAGTTACAGAAGAATTTTGAAAATTAAGGCTTAATTCGGGTTTGTCCTGATGCTTAAAGAATACCTGAATAGAGCCGGCCCATTCACCTTCCTGGTTGGCTACCCAGTTTAAGAGGAACTCATCTATTTTGGAGTTTATAGATCCAGATAAGTAAACTTCGGTTGTTTTTTCAGCATCTTTTCCATAATTATGAGAAGTAGAAAAGTTATAATCAAGTTGGCTCAACTCAAATTTTTTTATGCTATTCTCGTCTCTTTTTAAGATAATTTCTATTCGGTCTATAATATTGTTTTGTTGCATAGTATATACTTTTTTACTCGATAATCGAGATTTGTTAAGATAGTTATCGTGACCCAGAGGCTGGCCTCGAGTTAATTTACTTTTTAATTATCGGAAGAATTTATAGGTTTTTCTCTATTTGATTTTGTAGCTGGGCGGTGTCTGGAAAGCTTTTTAGTGCTTTAGAAATATCAATGGTAATTGAAAGCATATTTTCTTGTAATAGCACGTTGTTTTCTGAACCCAACTTAAAATTAAGCGAGGAAATTGATTCAGAAAAAGCTTCGTTGGCCATTTTATCTTTGGCAATGTTGGAGAGGGTTTCTTTTAATAAACCCAACACTTTAGAAGCATAAAATTTTTCAAGATCTGTTGGAGTTTCTTTGTAAGAATATGCTATAGAAACTTCTTTCCCTAAAGAATCGTTTAGTGCCAGTTCTAAGGCCTTAATGTTTTTCTTAAGCTGAAGTAGGCTAGGTATTTCGCTTTTATCTGGGCTAAAAGGAATTCTACCGTCAGAGAAAAGATAGGCATATTTATCGATGTTACTCATAGAGATCGTAGAAATAGAATGAGATGCTATGTATTGAAAATGAGCTTTATGGTCGTACATATCAGCTAACAATATCACTTTCTTTTCTGTACAATGATTTACAAAAAAGCCGGAGGCACTACCGGAATGGGTGCTAATACTTACCTGTGGCATTTGGGGCTTTTCTTGTTTCCTTTCTTTATTTGCTATTTCCTGTAGTATTTTTACAACCTGATCTGTATCTAAAGCAGGTAATTCTAACATTGTTTTAAAATCCATGTTTATCTTTTTTAAAAGTGTAACAAAGATGCTTAAACCCGGAAGAGATTTTGTACCTGTTTTCCGTGATATTTTAGCTAAAAAAGCCTTAGGGATATTTTGAAATTCTAAGGCTTTTTTTGATTGGTAAACAATTTAGTGGTAGGCTGTTAAGCCAATGTTTATTGCTACGGTTGTGATGTTGATTCTATTTTGTTTCCTTCTTTATCAATTTCAAACCATTCGTCACTTTCCACTCTTTTATGGTCATCTAAATCGTAATATGTTTTTACTTTATAAGTGACTTCGGCTTTTCCATTTTCAAACCATTTGGCAAACTCATATTCACAGGGAATTACTACCTGGCCATATTTATTTGCGTACCCCATTTTACCATTTCTAAGAACTCTCGTTAAGCCTTCATTAAAGGGTTCGGGGCCATTGTCGAACATAACAAGGTCAAACAAAACATTTTGGTTCCTGTCTATAGCAATCTGCCGCCCATAGGTAGTATCGTTAGGATGTTCTAAAACATTGGCGTAAAATTCCAATGTGTCAGTTCCGTAATATGCATATTTCCCAAATGGAATGATGGTATCATTGTTCTCATTTACATATGCTACGCTTACACCAAACTGTAAATATTCCTGATTTGTTACGGCTCTTAGCTTAGTAGTAGAAACCGTATCAGATATAGGTCTATCATAATATTTGTGATTGGTAACTTCTTTTTTAATGTGGTTTTTACACGAAAAAGCCATTGAAATAGTAAAAACCAGTATTATTATTTGTCTTTTTTTTATTAGCACCGCCAAAGGGCACAATAGCCTCTGGTTTGCTTCTAAATTAAAGATTTGTTTCCAACGAATGCCTCGTGGGCTTGTTCCGAGGCAGTTTACTTTTCTAAATAGCATGAGAATTAGTTATATATCTTTAGTGAATTCTTTTTTTAGTTGGGTGTAACCCGGTGTTATGAGGTATTTGTATTTATTAGGGTTCATATTGAAACCACCAAATTTGGAAATGTAGTATTTTAATTCTTTCAACTTCAGTTTTTGAAAGTACTCCGGTACATCATTTTCAAATCGGCAACCGTCAATATCTAAGCGATCCAGTTTCGGTAAATCTGCAATCCAGGTGGGAAGATCTACAAACTCATTTCCACCAAGCGATAGGGTTTCTAAGCTTGTCATTTTTTTAATATATTCAGGTAAAACTTCAAAGTTATGACCAATTAAAAACTCAGTAAGTTCTAATTCAGTAATGCTTTCGGGGATAGTATTTACTTCCCTGCTAATACCAACAAAGCTCAATTTCTTCAAAGATTTAAATCGGTTTAATTTAGAATAGCCTTCCATTCCAAACTCATAACTCAAAGCTATTCTTAGATCATGCAATGCCGGGGCATGTAAGGCTTCAAGTGTTTTAAATCGGGTATAGCTTAAATCTAAAACTTTTAAATACGGTAATGACACCCGTGGAAATATAATAGAAGCCTCATAATGCCTTATATCTAATGTTTCCAAATTTGGTGTACTCTTAAGTATGTCCTCAAGGTTGTTTGCTTTGTAAGAAGATAACTTTAAGTACTTTAATTGAGGCGCCGGCTGCGTGGTAAGAACTGCAGTACTTTCTTCCTCATTATTTAAATCCAGATGTTCCAATTGTGTACAATGCAATAAAACATCTTTGTAATTCGCTGTATTGGTGTGGACTTTCAAAGTATTTAAAGCCTCCGGCTTTGGCAAATACTGCGTTAGTTCTTCTTGCGTGTTTTTGTTCTTATTTATTTGTGAAAACTTTAATTTTTTAGTAATTAAAGTTTTAAATAAGTTTTTAGGATTTTCAAGAATAAGGTGAGCAAAGCTAGCTGAATCAGTTTCTAGGTAATGTTTTCCGGGAATAAACTCTTTTATCACAAATAGTTCTAATTCTTTAATCTTTTTAGGTAAATTATCGCCTTGTAGTATAAGCTTGGGGCAACTATTAAAACTTAAATACTCTAAATACGGTAATTTTTTTAGACCCTCGGGAAACGATTCCATGTTTGCATTGCTTATACTTAGGGATTTTAGTTGTTTGCATTTATCTATGTTACTAAATAAAGTTTCGGTGTTACTAACCATATGAATGGCTACAGATTCAAGTGTAGGCAACTCTCCCAGTCCTAAAGATAGATTGGTGAAATCAGGATTATAATAGATTTTCAAACTTTTAAGATTCGGGAAATTCTTTGGATTTGCTAAAACATATTCCAATATTTTTACATCGCTAATTAATAACTCTGAGTTTAAAAAGGAGGTGCCAGTATTTAGTATAGGTATGTTTTTATCTAAGCTGAAGGAGTTGCAACTTTCTGTAAAAAGCTGTTTGTCTTTTATTCCTTTAATTGATGGAATTTCCCTAAAATCTATGCTTGATAGATTTTTTAAATTTTCAAGTCCGTCTGGAATTTCCTTTAAGTTGGGACATTTGTAAATTTGTATACGTTGAAGGTTTTTAAGACTGGTAAAACTATTGGGGAGTTTACTAATATTTTCCAGCCGAATAAAACTTAATTTCTCTAAACTTAAAGGAAGCTCAAGTTGCGAAGCATCTGTTAAGTTTACTTTTAAGAAAGTCAATTCTACTAAATTAGAAAGTTTATCTAAATGAAGCGAAGCTTGAAAACCTGTAGAAATATTTTCCAGGTCTAATTCTTTAATGGCTTCCAGGGTCCAAAAACTATCGGGGAAATATGCTAATTCAGGTAGGTCTAAATTAACAATTTCCAATTTTTGTAAATTTCCAATGGCCTCAGGTAGTTTTTTATAACTTCCTTCTATTTCCAGCACCTCAAGTGATTTTATATCACAAATTTCATCAGGAATTTCTTCTGAAAAGACTTCTTTAATGCGAAGTTCATTGATTCCATTTAAGCGTGAAATAAGGTCTGGTTGTTTCTCTAGTTTTTGAACAATAGCGGTATTGTCCATAAAAACTAAGGAAAAGCCCATCATATTATAGAGTTTTCCAATAGGGAATAAGGGATCTTTGGTGCCAAAATGAAGTAAGGTGTTAATTACTTTCTCGGAGCCTTTTCCGTTTTCAGGCAATTTATTACGTGTTTTAAACGCGCTATTTATCTCGGAGGTACCATATTCTTGCAGTATTTCAGAAATTTCAGCAATAATTTCTTTGTCCCTGCTTATTTTGCCTACCAGGAAAAGCTCATATAAAAAGGCTTCGGGATAGTTCTTTTCTGCTTTTATACTTTTATAATAGGTGGTAATGTATTCTTTGTTAAATTCCATTTTGATATCTTGATAGGGTTGAGGGTGCAGTCTTTTTTTATTGGCACCGCCAAAGGGTGTAATACCCCGAGGCTTGCCTTGAAATTAAAAATTTGTTTCCAACGAATACCTCGTGGGCTTGCCCCGAGGTAGTTTACTGTAATAGATAAAAAATATTATAAGCCATATTATATAGTTATACCGTGAATTGCTTCCATCCTTTTAAGAATAGTAGGTACAAACAATGCGAATTTTGCATTGAATTCTTCCTGGGATTTTGACTTGTTTAAATTATTTCCCATAATTGTCCAGGTGGTATACAAAGCATTTTTTAAATCACCTTCCCCGGTATCAATATTCAAAGCTCTCATCAATCTTAAATTTTCATCATCATTGTAAAAACCGGTTTCTTTTACGATTTCAAAAACCCGCTCAAATATGCTTTGGGTGTGCATGAGTTCGCTAATTTTTAGGGCTGGGTCTTGAGTATCACTTACAGCTTCAAACACATTTACCATTAAACTTTGCACTTTGCGGTTAATGCTAAATTCTAAATATTTCAAACCTATATTGTTCTTATTATTCACAACAAAAATAAACCTGTCACAAAATAATTTTATCACGGTATTCAGCGATTTCTGTATTTAGTTCTTTACAGAGCATTTTTAGGTTTGTTGATTTTTGCACATGCTATTTTATGTTTTTAATTGGTATCGCCAAAGGGTATAATAACCCGACTTAGTTTACTATCATTGTAGATGTTATTGAAATATTTTACCAATAAGTTCCGACTAAAAATGTTAATCTTATAAATGCAATAACACTTTCTGAAGTCAGTTGCAAGGGCGCTTTTAAATCGGTTATTTCTTCATCATCTATAAAAACCACAAAAAGTCCGTCTTTAAAAGCGAGTAGAACATTATCAATGGCTTTTTGCATATTAGCCAAATCTTTATTGGCTAGTTCGCCAAAACCTATTTTACCATTTTGCGCCTGTTCTTGTATTTCTGTAGGGCTTAAAAAACCAATAACATTAACTTCCAGGCGTTTTTTGTTGAAGTCTTCTACCTGGTTTTTTACGCAAGCGACTAATAATTCTTCCAGGTTTTTTGGGGTTTCTTCCAGTTTAAATGGGACTTGTTTTACCTTTTTTTTACCAAGTCTTTTCAGTTGTAATGTGAGTTCCATTTGTATAGAGATGTTTTTTGCGTTAGGGATTGTCGTGAAAAGCCCACAGTGCGATAGCACGAGGACTTGCAACAAAAAGCCCGCCCCACCTTAAGTGGGGAACGCCCTTATTGTTTAAAGAAATTAGCTATTTATTTGTGCTAAAATTGTTGGATCCTGTATTTTGTGATCTTCTGAAAGTAGTTTCATCTTAGAAATAATTTCTGCCGATTTTGGATCGTCGTCTACAAATGGCAAGAACATTCGCCCTCTATGCTGGCTGTGTACCGGGATTATAGATAATGCCAATCCGTTTTTGCTCACCTGGCCGCTGCCTAAATGAATGCTATACTCGCCAAGACTACCTTTTACAAAAATGTGGCGGTCTTTAACATTAATATTTATAAGTTTGAATAATTTGGCAGATTCTTCGGCTAATGCAGCACGCATTTGCATGCTGCTGTGGCTGGCTTCTGGATCTATGCCACCAACGTGCGCTACACTCACCACAAGGTCAATGTCCCGCATTATCTCACTAAAAATCACCGATGGAATTTCTGAAAGTGGAACAGTTTTATAAGTGTCTACAGCGTGAAAGCAAATATCTTCCAGGGTTGGGGCCTCGGTATCTGAAGGTGAATACCAATCGGCCATGGCGTACATAGTGGCTATAAAACCGTGTTTATGATATACTTTTTGTAAACCATCTTCCATACTTACCGTCCAACCACGACCTCTTAAAAGCGCTACGGTTTTTTTAGGCTGAATTTGATGTCCCTGGTAACGTTCTGAACGATTACTGTGTTCCCGCTCATCTTCAGTGATTAAATACAATTCTCTAAATACTTGCTTAAATGGCTGTACTACACGCTCTGCAAATAAGTGTTTCTGGTACATATCCCATACCACTGCTTTGTATAAATGAGAAGGATGGGCAATAAGCAATACATCATCTTCTGCTAACTGATGTGTTTTACCGTTCGCATCTATTAAGTTGCCCTGTTGGTAAAATCCGGCAAGTTCTTTTTCAGGAACGTACATTACCAGCTTACTCAACATCACTTTTACGATAGGGTGTTGCATTAAATTATGAATTTCCTTCGCTGTAAATTCATCTTCGTTTACCATGGCATTTTCTAATGATAAACGAGTTCTACTGTATTGTCTGGACAAGTAGGCTTTATTTTCTTTTAAAGCGATAACCTTTTTGTCTTTACGCAATTTAGCAGGAATATTTTTTAGTGCTTTCCCGGCTTTGGTTACTTTAAGTTCTGTTTTGCCAAGCTCGTTAATAACCAATTCTATCACTGTTTCTTCTATGGTAATTTTAGCATTCTCCATAATGCTTTGGGTGGCTTTTGCCTCCATTGCCCAACTAAAGCGCACACGATCCTGGTAGCCCGCATTACGCGATAAGTTATCTAATGCTATGTCTACAGCCGCAGCTTCGCTTTCCTGACGCTGTGCACCAAATTGCTTACTTTCTTTTAAGAAATCCTGTAAGAGATTGTAGCGCTTTAGTACATCTTTTTCAGGTACGGTTTTGCTTAGAGGAATTAAGCCTAAAGCACGTACGTAATCTTTATCACGCTTGTCTTTAATTTTCTTTATGGTTTCAGTGATTTTTACTTCGCCCAGCATTACACCAGAATAAAGTTTTACCTGTCGATGCCCGTTTCCATCAGAAATGTATTTAGCAGCCTCGTGAAGTAGTTTCCAATTGGTTTTGCCTAAGCTTTTGTATACTTTGGTAAACCAATCTATATCGATAGCCCCTAGTGCAAAATCGCTTTTTGGAATATTGGAGTAACGAGAAATTATGGTTTCTTTTTCACTGTTCATATAATCTGAAGCGTGTGCCTGAAACCACCATACGGCATTTTCTAAATTATCGATTTTTAAATATTCGCCAACCACACTGGCCCATTGGGTGGCGTAACAGGCCAATTCTATAAAACGCTTTTTACTAATTTTTGAGGCCTTTGCAAGATTTTCAAAATCAGAATAAGACTCGGTGTCTTTAAATTGTGTCATTCTAAGAATGGCACTAAACTTAGATTTTTTACTGTCGCCGTAATAGCTGTAACCCCGCTCAAAAGTATCTTTCCCCAGGCGCTCCAGTACTCTAAATACATAATCTACACCTTCAACTTTATGAATAGCGTTAATATAATTAGAAGCAGGGGTTGCTATATCTCCGCGATTTAATTCGGTTTCTAATAAATTGGTTTTTAAAGGAAGAAATACATGTTTGGGAATTGTATTGCGTTCCAGACCTTTTCTATAGTTCATTCTGTAATTAAATCCACCATCAATAATGGTCATTAATTCATTTCTATTTAAAGCCTGGAATAGTAGATCTTCATCATTAATCAATCCTTCTTTATAGAGCTTTAGTGTGACTTCAATTTCAGGAAATTCTAAGCTCCGTGTCCTGGTTTGTGCAGCTGTAAGTATTTTATTATCTGTGGCAACTGTAGGATACGCACAATTTTGAACCATTAAATACATTTTAATAGACCAATATTTTAAAAGCTGCTCTGAAGTAAGTTGATCTAAATGATGAACACCAAAATTAGGGGTGTTTGCCTGTATAATACTTGTCCAATTATATGTGTTGGTGTAATGGTAACCACGATCCTGAAACTTTGTTAATTTATATTTTTCAGGAAAATTGGCAATCATATCTTCATACATACTCAGTTTAAAAGATCCAATTGTTTGGGCATCTACATAAACTGCAAACAAGCGATTTAAAATCTCGTTGTACGTTCTGGACTTTGAGTAATAATTTTTTTCTTCATCTAAATTTAAACCTGATAAATCTGGGTAATACTGTCTTAAAAAGGGTTCTAATATTTTGTAGCTCCCATAGGGATAACTGTGATTGTTGATATACCTAATGGTAGCATAGAGTTCAAAATCATTAAGCTTGCTTTGTTCATACCATTCTATCCATACATGCGAAAGCGGAATATTATGTAAATGATCCTGAGCAGTAGCATCACTTCCCAGTTCCTTTATTTCATGAAGTCCTTTTTCAATAAATGTGGTATGAGTTTCTCCCTGATACCCCTGCATTTGATACTCATAATTTTTATTTTCAGCAACAATAGCAATTAGCCTGTTAACTTGTTTAGTAATCTTATTAGCATCTATAAAATCTTTAAATTTAAATGCCGAAAACTCTGATGTTGTGACCCCCAATTTATCGAAGAAATTCATTTTTTTCTCAAATTGAGGTTTTGGAATATATAGCGGTGTTAAGTTGTCATAATCAATAACACCAAAACCATTGCTAAAATTATAATCCTGCGTAGTCTCTAAAAACTTATCTAAATAAACCTGTTCGTTTTTAGTGATTTTAGGACGCTCATGATAAAGTTCTAATTGGGCTTCAATAAAATCAGATTGTATATTGGCATCTTTCAAAAGGCTTAGAATCTCTAAACCGGCCAGGCGTTGTTCAATATTTTTTGCTGAAAGTAAGTTCTTAGTGCTTGTTCTTAATCGGTCTGCCGGTAGTTTTGTGATTATATGGATTAAAGCTGTGCGTAAATTTTTATTTTTTCGCCTTAGTAAATCTTCAGCAATCTCTAAATCTTTATCATAAAGGTGTATCGAATTAAATAAATTTAATCCTGTTGCCATAACCCCCTCATTTCGGTTATAAATGGCTTTTCTTGCTAAAGCTCTTTTCCAGGACGCTTCGTCGTAATCTAATTGTACTTTATTTTGCTGATCTTGTTTGTAATACAAGGAGTAACTAAAATGTTTTGGGAATACTTTGCGAATGTAGTTTTCCCTATATTCTGTAGGAAATTCTTCAAAATCAGTAGCCATTAACTCTAACTGCTGTTCTGTTGCGCTATTGATTAAAAATTGAAAGAAATAGGTTGGCCCGGGGACAAAGCTCCACCAGGAGAATATTTTGCTTTCGTAGGTTTTACCTTTTTCTGTAACGTTTTTGGCTACAGAAAGTAGCTTCTCGAAAGTGGAGTTATCTAAAGTAGTTACCGGTAAATTTACTGCCATCCAATGGTCCAGGGCATAATCTTTACCTAGCTCTGTGGTAAAATAGGGGACCAGGGCATCGTTTGTCCTATCTGTTTTCCAAATAAAATACAGTGCTAAAATCTTCTTGTTTCTATCTTCAGAAGTGAAAACAATTTCTAAGGCTTTTCTATTGGCAGTGTCAACATCTAAAATTCCTATAGCCCATAAACCAACTAAAACTTCTAAATTATCTTTGCTTTTAAGCAGTGTATCTGTTTCTTTTAAATCAAGGATTAAAGCTTGTGCGAGTTTTAAAACCCGGTTGATGATCGATTTTTTAGGTGTTTCCCAATTTAATCCAAACCAAGTGCTCACAGCTCTGGTAACACTGCTAAAACGGGTAAGGTCATTTTCTAGAATAACATTGATTATATACTTTAAAGCGCCCAGACCAGACTCATCTAACGACTCTAGAATGGTTTGTCTTAAACCTTCCTGACGTTGCGCGGCCAGTAATAGTTTGGCCACCATTTCCCAATGCTTTTCCGTTTCAGAAAGTAACAGGGCTTTAATAATATCGGCGCTAATCCCCCCAATTTCATCCTCACCTTGAATAATGTCTTCTAGCAATTCATCAAAAGCGCCGTTTCCATTATGAAGTAAAGTGGCTAAGAAGTAGCTGTTTGCATTTGGAAAATAGGTGCTGTATTGAAAATGCTCTTGTAAAGACAAGCCACCAAAACCCTTTCTGCTAAATCTTAAAAATTGCGTAAAAAAATGTAATTTATTACGTAAGGTATCTTCAGTTTTTATAGATCTAAAGGCTTGTCGGGAATAACCTCTTTGATAAGGAAAGGTGTCCATAAAGTCCCACATATCGGCTAAATAAGGAGCTTGAATAACCCCATACAATTGCATCCCTAAACGCAAGCCTTCTTCGGTTCTCCAGGGATTAATGTTAATAGCATCTTTAAATACAGTAATAAAATCTGGGGTATTGTAATACGTTCTATTTCCTTTATCAATTCTAGCTAAAATTTTACCTAAAACTTTATAAGGTTCAGAAAATAAACGAAATTCAGATGCGTCTATTTCCGGCTTTTTATGTCTATGAATATGTTTTTCAGCTTCTTCAAATGGAACCATATCTTGTTATGCTTTATATCTCTTAAATGTCAATTATTCAACTCTTAAAAATGCTAATAATTGTTTGCAAGGTAAACCTAATCGCAATTTTACTTCTCACGGTTTTTGGGGATATTTCTGAATAGTTTAAATTTTAGCCTATATTTAATTTAATCAATAATCGAGATTTGCGCCGGTAATTAGTAGGGCTCCAGGGCTTATCAGAAGCTAATTTGCGGGTGTTTAAATGACTATATTATTATTAATGAGATACTTTGTTAAAGTACCTGGGATTTAAATTTAGAAGCGAAAAGCTTTAAGTAATAGGTATAAATGGTAGCTCTCTTTTATTGAATGAAAAAGCTTGATTTTGTATTGCAATATAATCGCGTAAAATACCGGGGATAGCGCTTAAAATTATAAAGGCTAAGGTAGAAGCTATTTATACCTGAATTGGTTTTTTGTACGGCTTTCGTGTACGCTATGTATTGTGGGTATGGGGGAGTAGACGAGAGACTAATTTTCTATTTCAAATAGAGCAGGAGGTACTTTAATTGGCATCTTCAAAGGCTGTAGTACCCAGGGTTTGCCTCGGAATCCAAAAAAAAATCCATTTCATACCTTGTTGGCTTACCGTGAGGTGATTTACCAGAAGTCCTTCTTCAATAATTTATAGATTGTATTACACCGAAACCTTATCATAAGAAGAAAAGATGTTTTAGTGGTCTTAAAATTTACAATTACTGAAGAAGGTCTTAGATAGAAAATAAAAGCTTTATTTAGGGAGATTCATTCCTTTAAGCTGCGAACCTGGTAGATGCGCCAACTAACGCTGGTTAAATTTTTGAAGAACCCTAAGACTTAAGCTTTACGTTTTTTAGCATATCTGCTGTCATTTGCTGCAGGTTATATTCTGGTGTCCATCCCCATTCCTTTTGGGCAACCTCATCATTAATGCTTTTAGGCCAGGTATCAGCTATGTCCTGTCTAAAATCTGGTTGGTATGAGATTTTAAAATCAGCAATATGCTCTTTTATTGCTTCTGAAAGTTCCCGTGGTGTAAAACTTATCCCTGAAATATTATACGAAGTTCTTGTTTTAATGGCTGTACCGGGTGCTTCCATTAAGTTTAAAGTTGCCCTTACAGCATCTGGCATATACATCATGGGTAGCCTGGTATCTTCAGAAAGGAAACAGGTGTATTTCTTATTTTCTTTTGCTTTATAAAAAATATCTACGGCATAATCGGTAGTGCCACCGCCGGGTTCAGCCGAATAGGAGATAAGCCCGGGGTAACGAATGCTTCTTACGTCTACATTAAATTTTGTAGCATAGTAGTTACACCATTGTTCGCCTGCCTGTTTTGAAATTCCGTATACAGTAGTTGGAACCATCCCCGGATTTTGAGGGGTGTTTTCGCGTGGGGTATCTTTCCCGAAAACAGCAATTGATGAAGGCCAAAAAACTTTTAATTTGTATTCTCTGGCGGCCTCTAAAACACCTAAAAGACTTTTCATATTAAGGTCCCAGGTAAATAATGGGTTATCTTCACCTTTAGCCGATAGGATGGCAGCTAAATGATAAATTTGAGTAATCCCTTCAGATACCACCAGCTCTTTTATTTTGTCGGAATCTGTAGCATCTAAACTTATAAACTTTACCGATTGGAATTTTTCAGCAGATTTTGAATTAATATCACTAGCTAAAATATTTTTAGCTCCATATTTTGTAATAAGGGCATTGGTAAGTTCAAGCCCCAATTGTCCCGCTGCCCCGGTAATTAATATTTTTTCCATTAAAAAAGTAATTAAAATGTGTTTGTAAAAATGGGTTTAAATTAATTTTAAAGACTGCCTTTGCAGTTTAATCTATAATCGATATCTAACTACCTCGTCTATTTGAAACGAGGTAGTTTGTTAAAACTGAATTCGTAAGGTTTTTATTCTTGTTTCAATTTTAGTATCTGTAGCGTTAATAATCCTAATAAACTTTACCGCTTCTTTTGGGAAAGCTTTTATATGGCCATTTGCTTCTTTCGTAGCCGGTGTACTCCATGTATTTCCATCTTTGGAAAGCTGCCAGGTAAGTGCATCTAAAGAAGGCTCTAGTTTATAGCCAACTTCTTTTAGTTTTTTTACTTCCTCCAATTCAAATCCAAGGAAATCTTCAGCCTCAAAAGTAATAACTTCCAATGGCGGGTTTAGCGACAGCACTTTGTTTTTAAACGTAATTGGTTGCTCTTTTAATTTATTGATATTGGTGAATAGGCTATGCGGATTAAAATTGGATTCAATTTTTAAACTTTCACCAAACTCTTTGTTATAGGCACTTGTCAATAAAGTAAAAGCTTCATCAATCATAGGAGTAATAACCAGGCTACTGGTTTTAATTCCCGGTTGATAGGGGTTTTGGTTTTCCTTACTATCCAATTCAAACATTTCTGTTTTTATCTTTAAAACAGAATTATAGTTGTCTTCAAATTCTTTTTGGTTTTTTGTTTGTAGCGCTTTTTGCATATTCAACATAGAGAGCCCTGCCTTTCCCAGATGTTTAAATTGCCTTACCCAGGGGCGAATTTCATCTAGTAGAAAAGGGTTGTCTTTACTGTTAAGCAGTTTTTCTGAAGCATTAACCATTTCATTAAACTCAGCTTCTATTATATTTAGGTTAGTAATTTCCTGTTTGTTTTTAATTGATTTTAGGAACTCTTTGGCTTCAGGAGCAAATGCTACCGACTCTTTTCTTCGGTACCTGTGGCCATTTTCTCCTAAATCGCTGTTGTGTTTCGCGAAAACTGCAAGTGCTTCATAATTTTCAGGCATTAAATCTTTTAAAGATTTATTCCAGGTTTTTTCTGGGTGATAGCCTTCCATATTCCAGGTATAGTCGGCTACGCCATAAATACCAATTTTAGAGGCTTCGGCGTGTTCCATTGGGTTTGATGTAAAGCCGGAAAGATCCTTGGCAATTGTTTTGGCATTACCGTATGCAGGCCCCAAAAGCATATGGTTTCTTACATAGTCTGAAACAGGATAGTTCCACCAAATAAAAGCTTTACGCTTAATTTTAGCATTAATCCAATCCATAGTGGCCTCATCAATATCGGCAACAACGGTATTTCCTGTCCACATAATTTCAATAGATGGATCTAGTTTTTCACCCAAAGTCTCCAGGTATTTTCGGTCTGGATTAGACCAGGCCTTGTTATATTCGGTTGGGCACATTATTAAAGGCCTTACATCTTCTTTTTCCTTTACAAATTTATCGTTGAGGTAATTTAATAAGCTAGCCTGTTGGGTCGGGTCTGTTCCTTTTCCCGAAATATCATCGAAAAATACAGCAAAAGATCGAACCCCTAAGTCATACATATTTTCAAACTTTCTAAGCAATGCATCTCGATCTTTATCGTCCCATTTAATATCCTTTCCGGGGTGAATGGCCCATACAAAATCAACGTGATTTAAGTTAGCCCGGCTTACTAGTTTTTTAAGCTTTTCGGCTTCTTTTTCAGGATAAGGTTTTCGCCAGTTTGGCGAACTGTGGTAGGGATCATCTTTAGGGCCATAGATATAGGTGTTAAGTTTATTTGCCCCATAAAAATCTATTTGACGCATGCGGTTTTCAAAGGTCCAGGGAGTCCCATAAAAGCCTTCAACCACTCCTCGGGAAGATACATCTGGATAATCTATGATTTCGCCAAGGGGCCTCATAGAAGAACTTAATAAAGTTATTAAAGTCTTTGTTCCGTAGTAAGCTCCGGCAGCATCCCTACCAATAACAAGGATATGGTTTTTGGTACTTTTAATGTAATATGACTCCGGGCGATTTGGAACTTTTTTTAAGTCACGCTTTTTAAATTTATTAGTCACGTCGCCTACACGAATTGAAAGACCTTTTTTCAACGTATTTTCTTTGGTAAAATAGGTTGAAATCAAATTTTTGGTAGCTTCACCTGTATTCAATTGTTGAATATTGAAAAAGGATGGAAGCTGTACCGAATCTTTAATATTAACTTCTTGCGGAACCGGGTTTACACGATCAATTTGTGCAAACCCTGTACTTACAAGTAGAAAAATAAATATTTGGATGCTATACTTTATCATCTTTAAATAGAGTGTTAACCATTGTTATAGACGCTTACTCGATAATTAAGATTTATCCCGATAGTTATAGGGACTGTGAGGCAGGCTTCTGGTAATTTATTTTTGAAATTTACTTTCAAGTTCTTTGAGGTCAACTTCAGGCTCGTTTTCGTTTGGTTTCCTACTAAACTTAGAGTTAACTTCGGTATAATCATTGAAAAAACCACAATTTTCAAGATAATAGCCTCCTTCAACTTCACCACCGGCATAATCAATTCTATGCTTTTGATTAGCCGTAGCGTCTGCTGTAAAAATAGCATTAGAGAGTTCTATCCAACCCTGTTCCTCATCGTAGAGCCATTGATTTTTATAATGTGCTTTACGCGAAATATCTCCTGTTGCCGGAACAAAATTTTCCAGGAAAGAATAGAGGCTACCCAGGTAATTGCTGGATTTTGGCCTTCTAAAACTGGCAATAATCTCCCATGCTCCATTTTCAGGCGCATAGAAGTAGGCGGTATAATCGGTATGGTTGGGCCCTGCTGGCTCTCCTTTAAGTAAAAACTTATAAGTAGTATTGGTTTTCCACATAAATTTTTTATAGCTCTGTCCCCCAGAACCTTCATTACCAAATTCACCGGTATAAACATCCTCTCCTTTATTTAGCAGGATAATTTTCTGGTCTTCCGGAATTTCTGCAGGATCCTGGGTTTCATAAGGGCTCCAAACCGAAAACAGGATTCTACGTTCCTCTTCTGAATTTACCTGGATTCCAAAATAACCATGTGAGAATCCGTTGGCCATATAATAAGAACCTACTACATCCTCGCCTTCGGGAACTACAATTTCATTGTAAAAATAGGTTGGTTTTTTGCTTTCTTCCGGGATAGGGTAGCGCAAATGTACCGAAGGTCCGCGACGACCAAAATGAAAATTATCTTCTACATAATTCACTTCAGTATCGGTAACAGGCCCGGCCAATAGTAAATCTTTAATGCTCAATGAATTATTTGATCCGGGCTCTACAACTTCAATAAGTACTTGTTGATACCCCGGTTCTTCAAGCTTAAATTCGCCAACATAAACATCCTGAAACTCTTTGTTTTTTACTTCTAGCTCCTTCGACTTTCCTGCCACACTCACCTTTAATGTAATGTTTTCTGAGTCTGCTTTTAGCTTGAGGCCAAGTTTTAGAACGCCAGATTTATTGCTTCTAAAATAACTTTCAACAGGTTTACTTCCGTCCCAATTAGAGATACCTTCTTTCTTAATTATTTTCCTGTCTTCTGCCTGATCTTTAGAAATCCAGGAGTTTTCGCCTATAGGAATTCGATAAGTGAAATCGGGGTTTTCTTTATGTTCGCTACAGGAGCTTAAGACTAAGCTTATACAGCTAATTAAAAATGCTAATTTGTAACTATTAATTTTCATTTGATCTTTTTTTGAATAAGGCTGCTTGAAAAGTCTATTGTTGTATTTAAAGATTTTTCAAGCAGCCTTATTTTAATTTAATTACTCGATAATCGAGATTTTATGATTCCAGATTTTTCTCTGCCCAAGCGGTTAATACCCTGGGTTGTTTGGTGTTAAATTTGGATTCTTGTCAATTGCATTTTGCGGAATTGGCAGGAGATTGTTTTTAGGCGCTTCAAATTGGCGGCTTTCAATTAAGTTTTCCGGCAAGCTTAGGGAAACATTATAATCTCCATTTGGCAAGGTAGTTTCAAGAACTTTACCTCTTTTTACACCTTTTAGTTCTCCATTTAAAACATCGCTGGCAATGTTCCAGCGTATAATATCGTCTCTGCGAAGACCTTCCATAGCAAACTCGACTCTTCTTTCATTTCGAACAAGCTTTCTAAGACTTTCCTGATCTGCATATTTATCTCTATCTACGGCCGGCATTCCTGCTCTTAACCTAACAGCATCGAGTGCTTCATACAATTCATTGTCTATTTGCCCTAATTCTACTTTGGCTTCGGCAATTGTTAAAAGTACCTCTGCATATCTAAAAATATAGATGTCATTGCCCATGTTCCAGTATGGAGAGCCTGGGTCTGAATCCATAAAACTTGTGTATTTTTTGAAATTATATCCCGTTTTAGAGGCATTGTCTGCAGTATTGTAATAATCGGCATCGTTTTCTTCAACCGATCGGTAAACTTTACCGGCAAAAACCTGCCCCGGGTAAACTATAGAGGCCCTTAATCTTGGGTCGCGATTTTTATATGGGTTAGTTGGATCGTACTCCCCGGCACTTTGCGCTTCCTCTATGGTTTTACCATCAGCCATTTCAAAAGCATCAACTAAAGATTGTGTAGGCACTACTGAAGACCAACCCCCTATACCATTTGGTAAAAACGGGGTGAAATTAATTGAATAGGTGTTAGGGGTATGTTGTACTGATAAAATTACTTCGTTGTTTTTTTCGTTGGACGGATCAAATAAACCTGTAAAGCTGGGGTGTAATGAATAACCGCCTATACTGTTTGCGGTTGCCAAGGCCTTTTCATAGTCTTTAAAATAAAGGTAGTAACGCATAAGTAATGCCTGTGCTGCTCCTTTTGTAGCTTTTCCGAATTCTGCTTCCGAATAAGATTCCGGCAGAACATCTATTACAGAATTTAATTCGTCTTCAATAAATTCACGTATTTCTGCTTGTGGGTTCCTTGGAACTTTAGCTTCTTCGGGGGAAGCAAAATTTTGCGTTATAAGTGGAACATCACCATAATTTGTGGTAAGCACATAGTATTTATAGGCGCGTATAAATCGTGTCTGGGCCTTGTAAATATCTCTAACCTCTTCCGATACCTCTGTGGCGTTATCGGCATTGGCAAGGAATTCATTACATCTATTAATTGTTGTAAAGTTATAGTATGATGCGCCGGGATCTGCCGGTGAATTTTTTCCGTTTCCTATTTTGTTCCATCCTTCCCAGGGGAAATTATTATAAGCATTATCAGAACCTGCATCCCGGTACATAATAGAGCTACCACTTTGAAATTCGTTATAAATACCTGTAAGAGCCAAGTCTAAATCCTGTTTGCTTTTCCAAAAAGTAGAAGGGGAAAGCGCATCATCGGGGGCTGTATCCAGGAAGGAGTCTTCACAAGCGCTAAATGCAAAAACGATTCCTATTAAGTATATTAATTTTTTCATCTTGTAATAAATTAAAAAGTTAAATTAATTCCGATAGAATTGGTCATAACAACGGGATAGCTACTACCTCGTCCTGAAGGAGCTTCTGGGTCCCATCCATCTAGATAATTTGTAATCGTAAATAAATTCTGTGCGGTGTAGTAAATTCTTAGCTTGGAGATGTTCCAGTTTTCCAATAGGTCATCCTGAAGGTTATATCCAAGTTGCAGGTTCTTCATTCTTAAATAATCTGTACTCTGTAGCCAATAACTTGTGGTTGAATTTTGCGGCATACTTGGACCATTAATACCATCTATTAATCGAGGTACATCTGTATTTGTGTTATTTGGGGTCCATCTATCCAACCAAATTGAAGACGGTTTTTGTCCATCACCGTTAAGGGCGCCAATAGCATCAAAATCCATGTACCCGTACCCACCGGTTGCTCCCTGAAAGATGGCCAATAAATCAAAGTTTTTATAGGCTAAACTCAAATTGGCTCCAAAGTTTAGATTAGGGGTAGAGTTACCCAGTAGTACACGATCGTTAGCATCTACCTTTCCATCGCCGGTAGCATCAACATAACGTAGGTCACCGGGTTGAATTTGTCCCGGGTAGAGTGTATTTATAGGGTATGCATCAATATCGGCCTGGGATTGGTGTAATCCATCTGTTTTATAGCCATACCAGGAGTCAAGAGATTCCCCTATTCTACGAATTTGGCGACCATCAATAATGTTATTTGTTCCCGCTAGTTTTATTAACTCATTTTGATTATATGCTACATTTCCGCCAAAACCAAAATCTACTTCCCCAAAACGTGTTGAGTAATCGAGGCTTACTTCAATACCTTTATTTTCTAGCTCACCAACGTTATCATAAAAATTATTTAGCGCAAACTCGTTTGGAGCTGGTACCTTCATAATAATACCTTCGGTAAGCTTTTTATAGGCATCTATTGTTAGGTTTAATTTGCGAAATAATCTGGCATCTAGACCAATACCATAACTAGTTGTTTTTTCCCAAATTAATGCTGCATTTTTTGCATTAGAGATAGCAGCACCCGAAGTAATTTCACTATTAAAAGGGTAGTCTATTCCAAGACCCAGTGTTGGAACTGTTGGGTAGTAGTCATCAAGTGCATCCTGGTTACCAAGCTGTCCCCAAGAAGCTCTAAGTTTTAAATTGCTCACAGTTTCTCTAAACCCTTCAAAGAAGTTTTCATCAGAAATTCTCCACCCTGCAGAAAAAGATGGAAAGACCCCAACTCTGTTGTCTTCAGCAAAACGAGATGAAGCGTCAGCCCTTAGGTTGGCTTCAAATAAATAACGACCCAAATAGTCATAATTTACACGTCCAAACCAGGATACCATATTTAATTCCCTTGTATATCCTGTGTTTTGCATACCGTTAGATGATCCTGCATCTAAATTAGGAAGTTCGGTGCTAGGGAAATTTTCACGGTACGCAGTGGTTTCTTTAAAATCATAAGATTCGGCATGATAACCGGCTAAAACTCCCAGGTTATGAACATCATTAAAACTATTATTGTAATTAGCCGTTAAATCAATAGTATTTCGGGTGGTTGTTCTAAGGTCTTCGGTAAGCTTTGTAGGTCCGTGGTATTTATTCTCATTGTATTGGATTTCTTTGTTCATTTCTGAATTGTCCTCTTCTACGTTTCTATGAGAGATAAGGGCTTTTACATTAAAACCTTCAAAAATATCGGCCTGTACAGAACCTATTCCCACAAATGTTTTTCGATTGTAATTAATTTGTGGTCCCATATCTAACCAGGCAATAGGGTTTCCATCTGAAATTGTCCCGTAAGTACCATCTTCATTTTTATATGGTATCCAGGGTGCAATTCTATTTACCTGCCTTATTATCTGGTCTATACCATTACCCACATAAGCATTGTTAGGAGACTCACGATCCATTTGTGTATAGGAAAGGTTCATATTGGTGGTTAACCATTTTTTAGGCGTTACCGTAAGGTTTAACCTTGCATTGTATTCGTTTTTGCCGGTGTGTTTAATAATACCATCTTGTTTTTGGTAGTTAAGAGATGCCCTATACTTTGTGTATTCTGTACCGCCTGAAATTCCCAGGTTATTGGTGCTTACAAAACCTGATCCCTGGTACAATAAGTCTTGCCAATCTGTATTAGGATGACCATAAGGATCACTGCCATTTTGAAATAATTCTAAATCATTGTCATCAAATTTGGGAGCTTTTCCACTATTGGCCAGGGCTTCGTTGTATAGTAGGGCATAATCATAAGATCCCAGGTAATCTGGTAATCTTGTGGGGGTTTGCCAGCCTATATTGTTTGTTAATCGTACAGAAGGTTCTCCTGTTTTACCCGTTTTGGTGGTAATAAGAATTACCCCATTTGCAGCTTTAGAACCATAAATTGCGGCTGAGGCTGCATCTTTAAGTACAGAAATATTGGCTATATCGTTGGCCTGTACATCGTTTAATGATCCTTCCACTCCGTCTATTAAAACCATGGGAGAGGCTTCGTTCAGGGTACCTGTTCCGCGAATCCTAATGGTACCTCCGTCGTTACCCGGCATTCCTGATGATTGATTTACAGACACACCCGGTAGCAAACCGGAAAGACCGGCAGAAACACTGGTCATAGGTCTATCTTCCAGCATGTCCCCGTCTACAGAAGCTACAGATCCCGTTAGGTTTACTTTTTTCTGGGTTCCAAAGCCAACAACAACTACCTCATCTAGCGTAGCGGCATCCTGTTCTAAAACAATATCTATAGTAGTTTGGCCACTCACCGGTATTTCCTTGGTGGCATAGCCCATATAGCTAACTACCAAAATCGCGTCCTTGGGAGCGCTAATACTGTAGTTTCCATCAAAATCTGTCATGGTGCCGTTATTGGTGCCTTTTTCTACAATGTTAACCCCGGGAAGTGTCATGTTTTTATCAGAAACAGTTCCCGTAATCTCAATTGTTTCCTGTCCTAACATTATGAAAGGAAAAAGTAAAACAATGAAGGTTAATAATACTTTTTTCATAAAATAGTTATAATTAATTAGTTGTTAATGAATAATAAATTGTTATAACGAAAGTTTAAATTTTCGTAAAGTTTGCAATTTCAAACGTTTTACTTACTTATCCAAAAATTATATTATAAAAATGTAATTAATACATTTATCTTTTTAGGAATGCTATTTTTGATAAAAAGTTGATATAGAAATTATGTTTTGAGATGTGTTTTGAAGTAATTTTAATTTAAAATGTTGCGTTATTTGTAAAATATTAAGAAGCTTTATTTTATGGCTTTTAGAAGATTTAGCGTATCGGAAATATAGATGGGGGGTAGAGTAGGGGCTGGAAGTCTTCTGTTTAAGAAATTTATAAAAAAAACAGGCTGTCTGAAAAGTCTATTCTCGTCAAGCTGAACTTGTTTCAGCTTCTAACATGTTTTTAATTACCAACACGTTAGATCTTGAAATAAATTCAAGATGACGGTTTTAAAACCTTTTCAGACAGCCTGTTAAAATACTCGCTTATAATTATTGTTTAATTATTGCGTAGGATTTTGAGTTAAGGTTCCAGGGTAAGAGTTAATAGCATCTTGAGGGATATAATATACTACACGGAAATCTGTAGCGGGTATATTCTCAAACTGCTTGTGAGGTCCCGGGTATTCACGGGTAAGTTCTTTTCCATTACGGAATACATCATAACTTCTTTCTGCCTGATAAGCAAGTTCTAACTGGCGCTCCTTATCAATAAGGGCACTGGCATTAGTGGCATCTAAATTATCGTAACCACCATCTACAATAGAACGCTCTCTTATAGTGTTTAAATCTTCCAGTGCAGCGCTATAATTACCTAGTTTAGCATAGGCTTCTGCGCGATTTAAATAGATTTCGCCCAAACGACTAATTACAGGGGAGTGCAAGTGTGACTCTTCTCCTTCAAGGGAGGCTTTTGTAATATAGAACTGTGGGTATGCCCTATTGAGGCTAATATAATTATCTATAACCCCGGTATAGGTTTTTCCATCTTTATACTGAATAGAATAAATCTCCTGACTGGCATCTACAGCAGATAAGGTGTAGGTTTCATCTCCTTCAGAAGCAGTTATGGTATTTCCATTACGGCTGATGTCTGCCTGTACATAGTTTAATTTATCCCCATCTTTTTTGATAAAACGAAATACCTCGGTGTACTCTCCTGTTTCAGAATCCTGGGAATAAGTAGGCTTAATAAATGCAGCACGGGCGTCTACCATGTTGTAACTACCTGGACGCCAGTCGTTACGACCGGTTTCGTTTAAAAGGCTTATATACTCGGCACTGGCATACATTTCTCCCCAGCCCATACCGCCAATATTGGCATACATACCTCCAACACCATAATAGTGGTCGAATCCTGAAAATTCTGAGGCTACACGTTTTACAGCGAAAATAGTCTCTGCATTATCTTCCGGAACAAAAGTATTGTATTCCATAAATTGCTCTCTTGGTAACAAAGAAAATTTGCCCGAGTTTATCACTTTATTCGAGTACTCTACTGCAAGTTGGGCATACTCTGTATTTGGCGATTCATAGGTTCCGCTCATATAAAGGTAAATACGGGACAACATAGCCTGAGCTGCTTCTTTTGTTGCGTAAATTGGCTCATTTTCTAAAGTGAGTAATTCTTCAGCTTTCTTTAAATCGTCTATGGCTTGTTGGTAACTTTCTGCTACGGTGGCCCTATCTGGAAGTTCCAGGTTAATAACATCATCAGGCGTGCCATTTACAATAGGTACTCCCAGGTTTGATTCCGGATTTTGATAGTAAGGTCGGCCAAATGCACGTGTAAGGTAGAAATACATCATTCCTCTTACATAATATGCCTCTCCCAGATTGTTGTCAATCTCTTCGTTTTCACCTTCAGCAATCATCTTAATAATATTTGATGATTGTGCGATGGCTTTATAGCCTGAATTCCAGAACTGGTTCAAACGACCATTATTCGGAGTTCTTGCGTAAGAAATAAATTCGTAGAAAGCATCTGTAGATGAACCGCGAATCATCATATTATCCCCGGCATATTCTCCCATTCTATGCATAGGATCGGACCAGGCCTTTAATTGGGCATACATTCCATTTAGTAATGATCTTTGGGAGGCATCTGGATCTTCAACAATACTATCAGAATCCATGCTTCCATGTGGTAATCGATCAATTTCACAAGCTGAAAGAGCCACTGTAGCGAAAAGTGCTATAATTATTTTTTTCATAGTGTTTCTTTTTAAAATTTCACATTAAGTCCAAGCATAAATTTACGTGTTGCTGGATACACTCCAGGCCCCGTAGAGCCTAAAATGGCTCCGTCATTTTCTCTGATTGGAATTTCTGGATCAACCCCAGAATAGTCGGTAATTACAAATAGGTTTTCACCAGCTAGCGAAAGTCGCAGGTTGTCAATATTATATTTGCTTAGATCAAAATTGTATCCCAGCGTTAACGAACGTAGTTTTAGGAAATCACTTTTTTCCAGGTAACGGGTAGAAGTAGCATTTCCTTTATCCTGGTTGTCATATCTAGCTACGGGGTGGGTAGCGATATCACCGGGTTTTTCCCAGCGACTCCAACCTGGTTGTAATTTCATTTGGTTACGATCTGTATAGGTTCCGTCTGAGTCATACTCCATTCTAGAATAGTTATAAATTTCACCTCCTATTGAATACCCAAACATTGCACTTAAATCAAATTGTTTATAAGATACAGCTGTAGAAAACCCTCCAAAGATGTCTGGGGATATTTTTCTTCCTGTTTTTTCGAATGTAGCTTCCGAGTAATTAGAGGTGGTGGTTCTTGAGATTTCATTCCCATCGCTGTCCCTATCTACTATATACCACATAGGTAAACCATTTTTAGGATTTACTCCGGCCCATTCCTTTAAATAATAAGTGTCTACGGGCCTACCAGGCTCTAATATTCGTTGGGCTGAACCAGAAATGCCAATGTTATCATTAATAATGATAGGTCTAACCGCATAATTACCACTAGCATCTTTGGTTTTGTAAAGTTTGGTTAATTTATTTACATTATGTCCTAAGTTAACATCTACACTCCAGGTAAGGTCCTGGTTACGAATAATATCTCCGCCAATGGCAAGTTCAATTCCTTTATTTTGCATTTCACCTATATTCTGCCAGATGCTGGTTACGCCCGTTAAACCACTAATTGGAACCCTGTACAAAATGTTTTCGGTATTTTTTTCGTAATAATCAAAAGTAAGCCTTGCACGATTGTCAAATAAAGATGCATCAATTCCAACACCGGTGGTGAATGTTTCCTCCCAGGTCAGGTCTTTATTTCCTATTTGGCTAATTAAAGCACCAGGATCACCATTGTAGCTTGCACCACTTGAAACGCCATAAAGGTCATATTGTGGGTATAGGGAGCTTGGACGATTTCCTACCGAACCGTATGATGCACGTAGTTTTAGAGCATTTACCCAATCGGTTTTAAACCAGTTTTCGTTATGGATATTCCACCCACCACTAAGTGAGAAAAAGTTCCCATACTTGGCATTATCACCAAAGTTTGAGGCACCATCCCTACGGAAAGAAACCTGCCCCAGGTATTTATTATCATAATCATAATTAGCATTGAAAAGTACCGATTGTACAGCCCATTCACTAATACCACCTTTTGTACGTTCAGGTTTAGCTACTACATCAAGTACTTCAAATCCCGGAATAAAACCGGTACCGTACGCATCTAAAGTTTCACCACGATAGTCGTTATATTCATAAGCTAGGATTCCATTAAAATCATGTTTCCCCCAGTTTTTATTGAATCGTAATATTTGGTTGGTATATTGACGTGTGTATTCAGATCGGTAATCGGTTATTCTACCATTTACACTTTCACCGGCACTGGAACGTGGGTCCACATAGCTTTTCGCTTTATAGTGATTATATCTAATGTTGTTTACCGAAGAAAATGTAAGCCAGTCGGTTAGCTCTATGTCAAAATCCAAATTCCCCATAAACTCATAGTTTTTATTGGAAGAGTGGTTCCATTGAAGGTCATATAGGTAATTGGTGCTGGCACTGTTTACCCAACTACTGGAACGATGTGGTACAAGGTTACCATCCTCATCATACGGGCTATCCCAGGGTAAATTAGAATACATGGCCGTGGTAGAATATTGCCTGTCTTCAACATCGCGAAGCGAACCGTTTATAGATGGTTTTATTTTTAACCACTCTGTTGGTCTATATTCTGTTTTAAAGCGAAAATTATATCGGGTATAATCAAAACCTTTTACGGCTCCCTGCTCATCATATAGCCCCACTGAAGCATAGGATCTTAGGGTTTCACTACCACCTTGTATAGAAACATTGTAATTTTGGGTAAAGCCACTTCGGGTAGCTACATCCCACCAGTCGAAATTACTATTTCTTAAATCAGAATTCCAACGCGGAAACGAGATTTCGTCGGCATTGGTAAACGAAGCATAATAGTCATAAAGTTCAGCCCCGTTCATCATTTCCAGGTTGCCGTTATTAAGCTCGTTGATACCTGTTTTTGAAGAAAAACTAATAGTAGTTTCCCCCGGTTTTGCATTTTTAGTAGTTACCACAATAACTCCGTTGGCTCCTTGAGAACCATAAATAGAGGTAGAAGCGGCATCTTTTAAAATCGTCATGGTCTCAATGTCGTCCGGATTTAATTCCCCCGGTCCTGAGCCAACAATTACACCATCAATAACCCACAACGGGCTTGTAGTTCCGCTTAAGGTAGCCTGACCTCTAATTACAACGCCACCCTTGGCTCCTGGTTTTCCTGATCCGGGAGCTACAAATACCCCTGGAGCTTTTCCGTTAAGCATATTTTCAACTGAAGGAGTGGTAACATCTCTTAAATCGTCACCTTCAACAGTTTGTAAAGCACCTGTTAAACTTTCTCTTTTCTGGGCACCGTACCCAACAACCACCACTTCATCTAAAGCAGCGGCATCCTGCTCTAAAACAATGTCTAGCTTAGATTGTCCATTCACTTGCACTTCTTTTGTAGCATAGCCCATATAACTAACTACTAATACGGCATCACTGGGTGCATTAATGGTATAGTTTCCGTCAAAATCTGTCATAGTACCATTATTGGTCCCTTTTTCTACAATGTTAACGCCGGGAAGCGTCATGCCTTTTTCTGAAACAGTCCCTGTAATTTCAATTGTTTCCTGCCCCAGCATTATGTAAGGCAAAAACATTACAATGAATGCTAAAAGTGTTTTTTTCATAAACGTTTTTAGTTATTATTTAATGATTAATTGATAAAATGAAAATTTTAACTTTCATATGGTTTGCAATTTTATACGTTTTATTTACTTATCCAAAAGTTAACTTAAAATATGTTGTTTTTTAACATTAAGGTATCTTGAATTAAATAATCATTGGTAGTGTTTTAAGCACTTAATTTTGTTGGTATCGTACTTTTGGGAATGTGATTTCAAGCTTTGAATATGCAAAGTAGTTATATTCAGATTTGAAGATATTTAGCTTTTGATTTTGAAGATAACAGTGTTTAAAGCTTTAAAATGATAGATTTTTTGAAAGCTTTAATTATTTATATTGAAAGTAATTTCTTATAAAATTACACCTGATGATTATAGTGTAAAAAATGTGAGAGATCATAATGTAGATCTCTCACATTTTAATTGGCACGGCCAAAGGCTGTAATACCCCGAGGTAGTTTACTCCGAAAGTAATCCGTTTTCGATGGCCGGAATCCGAAACCGTTCTACTTCGGCATTTTGGTGTGCTTCTTTAAAAATATCGGCTGCTTTTTGTATAATTTCAGGATGGAGGTCAGCCAGGTTAGTGGTTTCAGCAGGATCTTCCTCTAAATTATATAGCTCCAGGCTAGGTTCTTCATTGTTATTGAGGTTTTTTCTAATCACCTTCCAATCATTTATTCGTATCGCAACTTGCCCGCCATATTCAGGAAATTCCCAAAACAGAAATTCGTGTTCTTCCTGTAGATCTTTTTCTCCCAGCAGTGTAGGTAGAAAACTAATACCATCTGTATCCTTTGGTTTAGGGAAACCGGTGAGATCTGCAAGGGTAGCCAGTACATCATATTGAGCTGAAATATGATCTGTTTTTGTTCCCGGTTTAATATGTCCTGGCCAGGAAGCTATCATAGGTACACGAATACCTCCTTCATTAACAAAACCTTTTCCGTAGCCGTATTTGCTTTTAAAAGGTTTGGCACTGTTAAACCAGGGAGAGTCTGAGCCGCCATTAAAAGTGGGACCATTATCGGAAGTGAAAATGATCATTGTGTTTTCGTAAATACCTTCTTCTTTTAATTGGTCTACTAGTTTACCAACATTTTCATCTAAATAAGAAACCATAGCCGCATAGGTGGCACGCGGATAACGAACCGGGAAATACCCTTTCTCTCCAAGATATGGTTTTTCATCCCCAAATTTTTCAACATAATAATCTACCCAGCGTTTGGGTGCCTGAAGGGGAGCGTGGGGGATGGGTGTAGCCCAATAGAAAAAGAAAGGTTTGTCTTTATTTTCACTAATAAAACTACTCATAGCATCATATATTAAATCCGGGGTATACTCATTTAGACTGTAGTTTTTATAACTATTTGGATCTAGTGGATTGGCTCCCACCGGCAGTTTAGTATTGGGTGCAATGGTATCGTTATTTAGGTGAACGCGGTTTTCATTTTTGTACAGGTGAACCGGGTAGTAGGTATGCGCCTGGCGCTGGTCGTTATATCCGTAGAAAAAATCAAAGCCCATTTTTGTGGGGATAGAATTTGTGTGTGGAGCACCTAATCCCCATTTCCCTGCTATTCCGGTGCGGTAGCCTTCTTTTTGCAGTAATTTGGGAAACAAAACAGTATTCTCCGGAACTGGGCGTTGGCCTTCCAGGGTAGAGTCCTGGATCACCGCTCTATAATCCCAGACTTTACCACGCTCCCTCCATTCATCATTTCCACGTATATAAGCATTTCCCGAATGTTTTCCTGTAAGTAACATATAGCGTGCAGGGGCACAAACCGGTGCGCTGGTATAATGTTGGGTAAACATCATCCCGTTTTTAGCCAGGGCATCTATGTTTGGGGTTTCAATTTTTTCCTGTCCATAGATCCCTAATTCGCCATAACCAAGATCATCTGCCAGGATATAAATAATATTGGGTTTAGTGTCTTTATTTTCTTTATCGCTCTCTTTTTCTTGCTTGTTGGCACAGGAAAAAAAGCTAAGAATTATAAGAGGCAGAATACCGGCTTTACGAAGTAGCTTCATATTTGGGATTTTAGGATTTAATGGTTACCAATTAAATGAAATTGGAATTTAAATATTAAAAAAATCGATTCGGCTTTATATATAATTAGGGTTTTAGCAGCTTTAAAACGCTTAATACCGCATTATGATCGGATGCAATACTATCCTGAATTACTTTGGTTTCAACAAGTTCCCAGTGATGTTTTGGGTAAAACATAACATAATCAATTTTTATATTTGGCTTGTTTGAAGGATAGGTGGGGACAGCACTTTTTTTATCGTAAGAGGCCTGCCAATTTTCTTCCAATAAATTTATGGTTGGGCTTCCAGGTATGTCGTTCAAATCGCCTGCGAGTACTGCTGGGTACTCCAGTTTATCGGTTAGCTTATGGATGGCCCGGGCTTGTTTTAGCCTGTCTTTACCTTCTTCCAAATGGTCAAAATGGGTGGCAATAAACTGTATGGTGTCTCCGGTAGTTGTTACCAGAGTGGCAAGTCCCGCCGCCTTTGGTTCGTTTTGAGGTGCATGGGGCAGACTTACATTTTCGGTTTTAATAAATGAAGTGCGGGACAACAGCCCTTCCCCGTATTCACCGCCATCATAATTCATTGCTTTTATAAATACAGGAGTTAATCCTGTTTTAACGGCAAGCTCGCTAAGGATATCCCTTTTGTTTACCCTGTTGGTTTTAAAGTCTACTTCCTGCAGGGCAACAAGATCTGGATTTGTTTTTTTTATTAAATCGGCAATAATATCCAGATCAAAATTCCCGTTGGTATTGGCACCGTGAAGAATGTTATAAGTAAGTACACGAACTTCGGTACTTTTTTCCTTCTGTGCAGTTCCATTAACTACACTAAACAAGCATAAAGCCAGGCTTAAAAATAAAATTTTAATTTTCATGGAATATGATTTTACAGAGAATTAAGTTTTTTCCGGGCCTGTTTTATAATTTCTGAAGCTGATGCCGTTTCAAGATGCTGTAAAGTAAATTGAGATTCGATCTCTTCAAGTTTCTTTAAGGCCGCTGTATTGTTGTTCTGTTTAAACTCATCTCTAAGAATCTGTAGTTTTTCAAAAGACTGAATTCCCGCCAGTAGTTTTTCAAATCGCAAAGAACTTCTTCCTTCAGGGTAAATAAAATAGGTATCCCCGGCGGCCCAGGTAGTAAACCTGCTATCTAGCAGTGGTTCTAATACCCAGCTGTTATAAGCCCAGCGTAAGAATCCATCTAAATTACTGGCCGATGCATACCAGGCGTACCATTCGGTTTCAGCGGGGCCGCTAAAAGTAAAACTGTTAGGTGAGGTATGACTGCAACTTGTATAAAAGGTTGAAATTTTGCCCGATTCCTTTCTTTGTTTCAAAACTTCGGGCGCAAAACTGCTTTCCATACTAAGGCAATAATCATCTACATAAGGATATAGTTCAGGATGTTTTGCACCGGCAAAAGAGATTTTAAAATTTTTATCGGCTTTATGAATCACTTTAATGGTTTCCTGCATGGTTTCCATAGGGCGTTCGTCCATCGCGATATAGGTTTTTTCAAACCAGCCTTTTTGTTTTAAATGCTTTGAAAAAGAAGATAACATGGCTACCCAAACTTCTTCATACAGTTCCTCACCGGGTTGGGTCTCCAGATATTGGGTTTTATTGGAAGCTTCATCAAAATAAGCAAAGGTAAGTTTCCAGGGAATCATGGTATAAGCATTAATTTGTTTGGTTACACCAAGATTCATCATAAACTCCACCCATTTATCAAACACATCAAAATTAAACTCCCATTCCCCATTCAGTTTTTTGGTCCAGCGCACCATAGAATTAAAAGGATCGTGGGTTTGGCCATCCCACGGACGGTCAATAATACTGGCGGTTATAGATTTACCTCCTGCATTGGCATAAGGAGTCATTTCTTTTTTAAGGGCATCAAAATGTGCCTTACTCCATAAATTGGTTTGATAATAGCGCGCTACTGCATAGGGGTTCTGCCAAAGATCTAAATGAAAATTCCAATCTTTAGGTTTGGGCAACACGCGCTCACTTACATTTATTGAAATTGGAAGTTTTTGAATTGTTTTTGATGCAGAGCGTATTTTTATAGTTCCGGAATACAAACCGGGACTTACATTTTCCGGTACTTTTATAGACAGCCACCCCGGTCTGCTAGTATTTTTCTCTACTTCTAAATTAGGGTTTATATGATCTATCACATCAGCTACAAGGGTAGAATCGAAGTTGGCGGGATTTCGATGTCCGCAGGCTCCTTTTCTGTCTTTATTAAGTTCATCGGTTAAAACATAGCGTACAAATGCGCTTTCCATATTATCTTTTGAAATACGGCTTTTTGTCGATTTATGTTGTAAATCTGAAAGTTCTACTGAAAGATTCAGATCTTTTTTTCCGGCAGAAACAACCCATTGTGCAGAAACCTTCTCGCCTCTCCAGGCTTGTAGTTCTATTTTTTTGGAAAGTGTATTTTTTGAAACAGGCTCTTCTTTTTTATAACGTTTATTGGTATCTCCCCAGCCAACTATGGTTTTATTGTTTTTTTTCCATTCCTGAAGTGGAGTAGAGGTAGGGTTGTCTAATTCGATATAAGAACCTAAGGGGAATTTTTTCTGTCCGGTATTTTGACCTGAGTGGGTAACACCTTCCGGCACCTGGGAAAACAAGCTTCCTGATAGGAAAATAAAGCTCAGTAAAAAGACAGGATTTAATGATTTCATGCTTAATTTTTTTAATATGCTAAGTTTTAGCCTAATTTAAGATTTGTAAGTATTTATTTGTTTAAAAGTAGTATTATTTTCCTTAGCTACCATATTTTTGAAAATTTTGCTTTTAATTTCTTTCGAAAAGAAGATTTTTACGGTATAAGTTCCTTTCGCAAAAACTTTGGGCTTAAAATTTATAGTATTTATTTTAATGGAATAGATCAATTCATTTTTATCATTAAATACTGAAATTACCGGTTTTAGGTTGGTTTTAAATCTCAATTCGGGTAACCAGGCTGTAGCTTTTCTAGCATAATTATCTTGCTGGGAAATGGTAATTGGCCATCCGGGATTTTGATTTTCGGGTGTTGGTTTAACAAGTCGCGGCCAACATTCAGTTTTAATAGTCCTTTTTTCTTTATTAAAAGTAACCAGGCCATAACCGGTTGCCCGTTGACTAAGGATTTTAGGTTCTTGTGTGCTTTTATGCGGATTGGCAACGGCTAGCACACTTAATTTATTTCCAAAACCATCAATAAAATCGCCGGTATAGGATGGCTTTTTAAAAGTATGTTTAGAGAAATCTACAGGCGGCCAAAATCTTCTGGGCCAAATATTATTTAAGGCAGGCCCGGCAAAGGCATAGCCGCTATCTCCGTGATTTTGTACTCCATATTGAATGAATGATCCCAAATGTTGGTCTCCCGCTATATGAAAGGCAAAAGCCTTTCTAATAATTGTAATAGCTTCATCCCGTTTGTTGGCCGGCCAACCATTACTGTCCATATCTACCGTAAAGTCATCACCTTCTACATATTTCCCTTTTTCAGGAATAGCAAGCGATGGTACTACCTGATCGGTCAATTCATTTTTAGGTAGTGTAGCAACGGTAGCAAAGTTGGTTTGAGATAAGACAGCTTTCATTTCTGCGCCATTTTCCCAATCCTCAACCCAATCTTCTAAAAATTTGTGCTGACGTTTGCCCAGTAATTTAGCTTCTATATTTTTATGCTTTTTTATATCAAAATCGGGATTGGTAATAAAGCCGTTCCACACTTTTGCTTCTTTGGGGAGTACATTTTTTGGAGCCGATTTAAATTTACGATCTTCCAATATGGCAAAGCTAATTCCGCCATAATTCCAATGTGTATAATAAACATTTATGCCTTGCTTTACCGGTGTGGGATCAAATGGATCTGGAAGGTGGCTGGTTTGGGTAAACTGGATCATATTTACCCAATCTGCCGGCATTTTATAACCTCCCGAATCCTGGGCAGCAGCTCCAAAGTTTTTACTGGTATCGGCATTTTTTCCACTTTCACCCCAAACATTTCCGTGATAAACATCATGGTCGTCGGGTATTATTGCACAGGGCTTGTGCCTAAATAGCTCGCGATAGGACCACCCAAACATATACCATTTTCTAAGATAATCCAGGCTGGTTTCCTCCAGGTTTCCGTTATAGGTAGCACCAAAGCCTCCGGTGCCTTCATAAAATTGATCTCCCAAAAACATTATAATATCCGGATTTAAAAGCCCCATATTGCTTACCACATCATTATCGGGAAAACCATAATCAAAATTGCAGCTAAAAACAGCCGCTTTTACTTCTTCTTTTTTTTTAGGCTCCTGGGCAATTGTTCCTTTGTATTCATATCTAATCGTTTCATTTTTTAAGGGAATTTCGGCTACTACGCGATAAGGTATAGCTTCCTTAAATTTCCATTTTGGGACTACAAAATTTATGGCACGGCTGGAAGCTTTAAAACTACTTCCAACTTCAGGTAATTTTGTAGATTGCTCCCTTTGCCATTGTCCGTCTTTAAAAAATTCCAGGTATACTTGATGCCCGTCAATAGCTTCAAAAGGAGTACACTGGGCCGTTAGCTTTAATTTCTGATTGTGAAGTGTATATTGTGCAAAACAAATAGGGCCAAATAACTGAGTTTTTTTTGATTGAAGTTTTTCAGAAGAAATCTCCCAATCTGCAAAAGCCACAAAGTCTTCAGAAGTGCTTTCTGTACTTTCAATATGGGACAGAAGAGCAAAATTACCTGCCAGCGATTGTGAAGGCAGGTTTATACTTTTATCAGAAAAAAGTTTATTGCCGGTGGCTAAATCTTTAAGTGTAATTTCTAAAAGGTACTTATTATTTTGAGCTAAGGCTTTTATTTTCAGGTTTAGTTCTTTAGGCCAGGATTCTAATGAGGTGGGGATTAAAGTATCTCCCACTTTAATATCACCAGCGGCGGAAAGACCAATATCAACACCCTGCCCAAAAACTGCTGAAGAGCGGTAATCTTCAAAACGACCTTTAGCGCCCAATCGCATTCCTATACAAGAGCCTTTCCCCATTTGAAATCCGGCTTCAGGTAAATGAATGTTAACCTGGGTTTGAAATGTTTCCGGGGTATCAGGTTTTTGTAAAGTTAATAGGTGTAGACTACGGTTTTTTGCTTTTACCTTACAGATTGCTTTAGCATCTTTTAATTGCCAATCCTGTAGTCTATTTCCCCAGTATTCAGGACCAATCCATTTCATGTCTGGCCAATTCTCCCAGTTACTTCTGAATATAACCTCTTGTGGCTTACCCCAAAATTTTTCTAAATTTAGGGCACCTGGGATAAAAGCGGGCGCTATAGCTCCTAAAGAAATGGTCTTTATATATTTTCTGCGATCCATGGTAATTGATTAATGCTTTTTTTATAATGTTTTGTAGAACCTAAAGGTTGTGTGAGATTGTTTGATTTTTAAGTTATTTGTAGGCTAAGATGAATTGTAGATGCATTATCTTACAAAGTTGAAGTTCCTACCATAGCTTATAGAACCATTTATTAAGTCTCCATCACATTTTTGAATCAACTCTGCTTTTAAAGCTTCTACTTTTTCAGGATACTGTTTTGCAAGGTCTTTAGTTTCCTTAAAGTCATCAGGGAGATAATATAATTGGAATATTTTTTTGGGAGCAAAGTATCTAAGCTTCCATCCGTCCTTTGTAATTAAAGCGGGTCCCATAAAAGAAGCAAAGGCTATAGAATTATGTTCTTCAGCTTTTTCTGGATTGCCAGGCATTAACTCATTAAGATAAGAAACGCCATCTTTGTTTTCTTTAAGTTTAACATCAAGCATATCTGCCATTGTTGTCATAAAATCGTAGTTTGCAACAAGCTTTTGAGATTCTGTACCCGATTTTAGTTTTTCAGGCCAATAAAAAAATAGTGGTACTTTAACACCACCATTCCAATTACTACGTTTAAGACCGGCCTGGCCTTTATTCCCATTAAAAATATCGCCTCCAATTTCACTATAGAATTTATCTTTGATATTGTTAAAAGGTTCACCTGTTTCTATATTTTTATATGGCTTTGCTGTTCTTCCTTCGTAATTATAATAAAGTTCATGGCCATTATCTGATGAAAATACGATCATTGTATTATTTGCGATTCCCAGGGCTTCCAGCTCATTTAAAATAACCCCTAAGTCATCGTCTAATCTTTTTACCATAGATGCGTAGGCTTTTTCTATTTGGGTAAGTGAATCATTAAAGGCTACCTCGGGATGAATAGCGGGTATGGCTACAGGGCCGTGAGGGAGTTGTGTTGAATGATATAAAAAGAAAGGTTTCTCTTTATTATCTCTAATAAACTTCAACATTTTATTTAAGAAGAGGTCTTGTGAATAGACCGTTTTACCATTTAAGTTCCAACGGTCTCTTTCCTGAGATTCATTAGATCCAGATTCTCCGGTTTTGGCGGCATCCGGGTGGGTGTTACCCGGAATAGCCACTCGTTTACCATTTTCATGTAAAAACATGGGATAAAATCCGTGCGCCTGGGTATGATCGTAGTAGCCATAATGGTAATCCCATCCATGATTATCCATTTGTTTGGCAGTGGTTAGAAAACCATAGTCTAATTTGCCTATTTGCCCTGTAACATAATCTGCTTCTTTAAAAATTTGAGGTAGATACACAACATCTGGCTCTTTACCAATAGCGGAATTGATTGCCTCTTGAATTGCTTCGTCCTTGGTTGCATCGGTTGCAGATTCTTTATACCCTTTCCCGGAAGTGAGCACATATTTATCTTCCCGGCAGTCATTATATCCGGTAAGAAAAGTGGCCCTTGAAGGGGCGCAAAAAGTACTGGAATAGGAATTGTTAAATACAACTCCTTGCTCTGCCAGCTTATCTATATTGGGGGTGGTAAAATATTTTTGACCATAATAAGAGAGGAGTCCCTCCCCTAAATCATCGGCCATGATATAAATTACATTGGGTTTATTAACATTCTGTGATTTATTTTTTTGAGCTTGAATAATGGGGGCATTAAAAAAGATCAGTGCCCAGGTACTACTGATGATTAATCTTAAAATTTTAGTTTTCATAGAATTATTAAATGATTTTTATTCCAATATTTTTAATACAAATGGGTTAACTGAGGGCTTAATAGATATAATGTAATACTAGCGATGTAGCAGTCTTTCGGGGAAGTTGTTGTACTGTTTTCTATTTCATGTTCTAAAAGGGCGTCATTTTTCTCTGATTTTTTGTAGCATCTTTTAATTGCCAATCCTGTAGTCTATTTCCCCAGTATTCAGGACCAACCCATTTCATGTCTGGCCAATTCTCCTAATTACTCCTAAATATAACCTCTTGTGGCTTACCCCAAAACTATTCTAAATCTAGGGAGCCAGGGATAAAAGCGGGCGCTATAGCTCCTTAAGAAATGGTCTTTTTATATTTTCTGCGATCCATGGTAATTGATTTAATGCTTTTTTACAATGTTTTCAAATTGTTGCTTTTCGACCTCCGGATTATATTCCGGGTTATTTTTGTTGGGAATCGGTGCTGCAGTAATTTCAAGCCAATTAGCTAATTTTTTTTGAAGAAGATTTGCTTTTTGTGGATTATCGTAAAAAAGATTATTTCTTTCTCCAGGGTCTTTTTTAAGGTTATATAATTCCCATTTGTCATCTTCATAATAATGGTGTAATTTCCAGTCTTCAGAAATAACCACCGAACCTGGTCGAGTCCTGAATATAGGATCCCTACCATCATCTCTTTTGGGATTATAAGCTTCTAAATAAATTGGGAAATGGAAAAATAAATCTTTTTTCATTACTTGGTTATCCCTTAACATCTCATTCAAATCATAACCATCTAAGATCATTTTCTTTTTTTTTGGTTCTGCGATTTGTTGTAGGGTAGGATAAAAATCTAACTGCGAAACCCGGCTTTCATTTTTTGTGCCGGGTTTAATTTTCCCCGGCCATTTTATAATCAACGGGATTTTAATTCCACCTTCATAATACGAACCTTTACCGGCTCTTAAGGGAAATTGTTCGGAGATAGCTCTTACTCCGCCATTATCAGATGTAAAGATGATTATTGTGTTATCATTCAAATTAGATTCTTTAATTTTCGAAAGTAATTTTCCTATATTTTCATCCATAGAAAATATCATGGCAGCGTACTCGGGATTACTTTGTCTTTCCGCTCCTGTTTTGTCCTTAAATTTTTTAATAAGATTTTCTTTTCCCTGCAGTGGCGTGTGGACTGTGTAATAAGGTAGATATAAAAAAAATGAAGTATCTTGATATTTTTCAATAAAGGAAATAGCTTCCTCAGTAAGTCTATCTGTTAAATACTCTCCTTTTGGACCATCCTTAATATTTTTAAGGTTGTAAGGAGAAAAATATCCGTCCCTTCCGGGGTTTCCTCGTCCATCCCCAGCTATGTTTATATCTATTCCCTGACTTGCTGGATCCTCTCCCACGTGCCATTTTCCAAAACTACCAGTGATATAACCTGCAGATTTAAGCATTTCTGGTAGGGTATAAATACTGTCGTGAAGATAATCTGTATTTTCAGTAGGTATAAGCTTTCTTAATTTCACATTTCCGCGAGCGGAGGGGCTTACCGTGTACACTCCGTGACGAGGAGTGTTTAAGCCAGAGAGCATACTTGCTCTACTCGGGGCACAGTTTGAAGCACCGGCATAGGCATTTTTAAATATCATTCCTTCCTTAGCCAATGCATCTATGTTGGGCGTTTCATAGTAATTGCTGCCCATATACCCCAAATCTTTCCAGCCCAGATCATCTACATTTATTAAGATGATGTTGGGTTTAGTTTCGAATTTTGATTGCTTATCAATAGAATTTTTACAAGCTTGTAAAAAAACAATAAAAGATAGAAAGTAAAACAATTTTTTTTTTCTCATTAATTATTAGTGGATTAGGGTTTGTTAACTTCTGGTTGAGTTAGTTGGTAATTCCAATCGTATTTGTCTACTTGTCTTTTTCTCCACTTGGGACCTTCTAAAAAAACCGGATGTGGTAAGTTTAGATCCCAGTTTCCAAGTTTTTTTAGCAATTCCTGAGTTTTATCCAGATGCTCTAAGACAACATTATTTTTTTCAGAGATATCCTTCTCTAGGTTATAGAGCTGTGGCAATCTATCTGGTAAGCGTATTAATTTCCAGGCACCTTCTCTAATGGCTGCATTAACAGTAAAGCGCCATTTTAATTGCCTATTTTCTAAAATTCTTTTGTCTTCATTTAAATAAGGGATAAGATTTTTACCTTCAAAATGATCTATGTTGCCCCCAGCTAAGGCTATAAAAGTAGGCGCAATATCTAGTGATGTAATTGGCTCTTTAAAAATTTTACCTCCAGAAATTGCTCCAGGCCAATTTATTAAAAAAGGAATACGAATCCCACCTTCTAGCAAAGTGCCTTTGGCGCCTCGATATGGAGCATTTAGAGAAGCGTTAACGCCTACTGGCCCACCATTATCACTTATTAAAATTATTAATGTATTTTCACGAATATCCTGGTTTGCAAGTTCATTAATGATTCTACCAATATTAACATCCAACCGATGAATCATCGCAGCGTAAGTTCTCCGTTTCTGATCTTTTATGTTTTTATATCTTTTTAAGTCCTCTGGAGTAGCTTGCATAGGAGCATGAGGAGCATTAAAGGAAGCATAAAGGAAAAAAGGTTCCTCTTTATGTCTTTTAATAAAAGAAACGCATTCATCCCCCTTATCATCCGTAATGTAAGTGATTTTTTGAGTGGTTTTATAATTTGATTCTATGGGAGCTAAATAACCTTCTCCATGAGGATCAGCTACAAAATAATCATGCCCACCACCGCGATAACCCCAAAATTCATCGAAGCCTCGATTTAATGGATGGAAATGATCTTCATATCCCAAATGCCATTTTCCAATTATGCCATTTATGTATCCTAAATCTTTAAGATAGTCAGCAATTGTTCTTTGGTCTAAAGGTAACCCTAAAAAATCAGGATTAAAACCAGGTTGATTTTTACCTAAATTGTTATCAAATCCAAATTTTACTTGGTTGACCCCTGTTAAGAAACCAGCACGAGAAGGTGCACATACAGGTGAGGTTACATAACCTTGAGAAAAAAACACACCAGTTTTTGCAAGCTGATCTATATTCGGTGTTTTAATTTGCTTGCTTCCTGTAATACCTAAATCTCCATATCCCAGGTCGTCAGCAACTATTAGTATTAAATTTGGCTTTTTTTTACCTGTCGTCTCCTGAGCTTGAGTATATATTGCTAATGATAGTAAGCAGATGAACAGTGTTTTTTTTAGTTTATATCTCATTAGATTTGAATAAGTTATTTATTCGCCCCAACCAGGATTTTGCTCTAGAGCAGGATTAAGTACCAATTCGTTGGAAGGGATGGGATATAGATAATAGTAGTTCGGAAACTCTCCTGTTGGTTTGCCAAAAATAGTAACATATCCTTTTTGTGTACCATTTTGAATGTCCAAACGATCTCCATACTTTGAATTATCCACCCATCTTCCCAGTTTTTCTTCTTGTGTATATTTCATTTTTTTCCATCTTCTCAAGTCATCAAAACGAAAACCTTCACCCATCAGCTCGACGGCTCTTTCCCGGCGTATTTCCCATAGAGTAGGATTAACCTCAGGATCACGAGTAGGATCAGAAGGCTCAGACCCCACTGTTAAAGGAGCTACTGCGCCTCTTTCTCTTAATCTGTTAATTGTTTGATCGGCAATAGCTTGGTCAAATTCTCCTAACTCGTATTTTGCTTCCGCATAATTCAGAAGAACTTCCCCCATTCTAAAAACAGGTTTGTCATTTATATCTTGGTTTTGGATATACAGAAGTTCATTGTAATACTTAAACAACTTATATCCAGTAAAACCTGCGTTATAGCCTTGCCCATTATTAAAATCCCTGAAATGCGGACTTTCTCTTACAACTAGTCCTCGCCAATTTACCGAAGGCAATGTTTTATGCTCGTCATCAGAAAGCTGAGCCATAATATCTATATACTCTCTATCTTTGGGATCACCGGTGAATTCCCACTTTGAAGTATTTTGACCATCGGGGATGCTATTTACCTTAAAAGGTGGGGTTATGGTATAATACATCCTGTGATCACGATTTCTAAACTCACTATAAGGATCTTGATCTCCCGAAAAAAGAGGACTAGTCCATCTAGTTTCACCATCTGTCATTAAATATTTATCTGCTGCTTTTTTTGTTAAGTCCCAGTTTCCGGCAGAATTACGCATTCTAGAGGTTAAGAAATGAGTCTTAACACCAGTGTTGTATTCATGATAAAGTATAATGCCCGGAACCCCGGCTAGAGAGTTACTGTTAAAAAGCTTATCGTAATCAGGGTATAAATTAGGAAAAGCTTGAATTAATTTTTGCGAAGCTATAGCACTTTCTTGTAAGTAGTTTTGAGAATTACCTAAGTTATGGTATTTTCTCCAGGTTCCTTCAAATAAACCAAACCTTGATAATAGAAATCGTACTGCGTGTATTCCAATTGTATTAGGCCCATCTCCTTCAGGCTTGATATTTTCTTCAGCATATAGAAGGTTCTCTAAAATATTTTGAGCAATTTCATTTCTAGGAGTTCTAGGAGCATTCAATTCCTCAGAGTTTTCTGAAAGAGTTTCTTCAATCCATGGGATCGCACCATATTTTTGGAGTAGATTGAAATACTCATAGGATCGAAAAAAATAACCTACACTTCTCCAGTGTCTAACTTCACTCTCTGTAAGGGAAGAAGACTCCAAATTCTCCAGCATTAAGTTTACCCTTCTGATGCGATTGTATGGGCCTGCGTAATTCTCGCTTTTTGTAGGAACTATTATTCTTTGCCAGATCCAATCAGACATTCCGTTGTCGTTGCTTCTCAGAAACAAGTCTCCATTCCATTCGGAGTTAACCACGCTTAAATCATATCCGGGTAGACTGTTATAAAAATCCCAGGCATAGGTTTTAAAATTTGAATAAGTAGTAAAGGTATTCTTTACAACCAATTCATCTTTAGGAAGTTTATTTAAAAAATCATCGTCACATCCGTAAAAAAAGAATAGTGCTGAAAGTATTAATAAAATTTTTTTCATAATTTTTAATTTTTAAAAAGTAACATTAATTCCCAGTGCATATTTTTTCAATAGTGGATAATTACCTCCATTTGAGATATTATTGAATTCGGCATTTAGCCCATCAGGAAGTTTATCTTTATAGAATAAATTTTCACCTGAGGTGAAGACCCTAACACTTTCGATGAATATATTTTTAAGCAAATTTTCTGAAAGATTGTAGCCTACGGTGACATTATTTAATCGAATATACGAACCGTCACCTAAATATTTTGTTTGCGTTCTTCTGCTATATGGATAATTACCGCCTCCCAATGGATAAACTCTAGGGTAATATGCATCTTGGTTATTGGGTGTCCAATAGTCAAGTTGGTGGTCATAAACAACTGAGAACTCTCCTCTATAAGGAAATACTAAATCATTGTTCATCCAAACATCTCTTTTTCCCACACCTTGAAGGAAAAAAGAAATATCAAAGTTCTTGTAAGAAGCTCCAGTTCTTATTCCATAACGATAGCGCCTAGTGTTATTCCCAATGATTTTACGATCGCCAGGATTGTTTAACGTGTTATTACCATTGTTAATTATCCCATCACCATTTAAATCTTTATACATTACATCTCCAGGATTGGGGGCTATTCCCTCCGGTTTTACAACACCGTCTTTTAAAACTCCATTTTGAAGGTTTTCATTAAGGCTTCCTTCAATAAAATCATCAACTGTATACTTACCATTGCTTTCGTAGCCCCAAATTTCTCCAATTTTTTGTCCTTCATAGTATTGCCCAAGTAGCCCTTCTTCGTTATCAAATTTTGTAATTTCTGATTGGCTATCACTTACATTAAATGCAATGTAGTATGAAAAATCTCCGAGCTTATCGCGCCATTTCATTTCAGCTTCCCATCCGATAGATTTCAGATTAGCTACATTTTGAACTGGGGCAGCTGCTCCAAGTACTGCGGATAATTCAGCTCCTGGGGCAATCATATCTACTGTCTCCCTTTTAAAGGTATCGAATGATCCTGAAAGTCTGTTGTTAAAAACACTTATATCCACACCTAAATTACTAGTTCTTGCTGTTTCCCAGGTGAAACTTGAACTAACAAGTTGGGGACTGGAAAGAGTTACAAGCCTCAGCCCAGTTGCAGGGTCTATCCAAGAAGAATTTATTGCAGCTAGTCCTGGAATTGACGGATATAAATTGAGTGCGCCATTATTAAATCTTATATCCTGATTTCCTATTTCACCATAGGAAGCTCTGAACTTTAACATTGAAACTTTACTATTTAGGTTTTCAAAGAATTTTTCCTTCGCTATATTCCAACCTATAGATGCAGATGGGAAAAACCCCCAGCGATTGTTTTCCGGAAATCGAGAAGATCCATCATAGCGTCCATTCAATTCTAGGAAGTATTTTTCAGCAAAATTGTAATTGATTCGACCAAAAACACCACGAATAGACCATTCTCCATATGAGTCATCTGAAGTTAATACTCCTGTTGCTTGTGATAATGAAGGTAAGTTAGGATCAATCAAATTGGTTCTTCTAGCCCAGTAGCTTTCGTTTCTTTGCTCCTCTTGATTGTAACCTACTAATAGATTGAGGTTATGTCTATCGATATTTTTCTCGTAATTTCCATAAATATTGATAGCATGATACCTGCCTTCTCCAGTTTCTTTCCTAAAAAAGGTATTTTCTGGACTTACACTATTAAGACTGTATCGCTCTGGATTCGCAGTAAGAACCTGTTTATCTACATTTATTCTTTTATGGGAGTTGTAACCATAACTATATTCTCCGGTTAGACTAAGGTTTTTAAATGGAGAATATTGCAATTTAGTGAAAACTCGCAGATTATCTCTGGTTGTTTCTCGCGGAGGATTTATTCTTTCTAAATTACCGGGAGTTTCAAATGGAACTAAAGTTCCATCTTCTGTTTCAAAATTGCCTAAAGGTACGTACGGAGGGAAAGTAATTGCATTATAGTAATTTCCAAACGGATCTTTGGTAAGAGAATTTAGATAATTGACATTTAAATTTAATAGCAAATTAGATGTAACATCCAGACTATAATCGGTGTTAAAAGTATACTTTTTAAAGCTGTCGTTGTCGGTAACAATAATGCCATCTTCATCACTAAAACCCGCACCTATTCTATATTTAGAATTTTCACCGCCTCCTGTGATACTTGCGTTGTGAATTTGAGATATTCCGGTATCACCATAAAAGTCTCCAATTACATCAGTTTCCGTGAGGGGGTAGGTGACACCTCCCGTTTCAGTTTGTCCATCAGGGAAATTTTCTGGATTCTGACGATACTGCTCTAGAAGATTTACCCAGGTTGGAATATCTTGTCCAGTCCAAAAACCTACGGTGCCCCAATCGTTCAATGCATTTATAAAGTCAAAAGTAGAAGCTTTTTTGGGAAGCTCTGTTGGTTGATCAAAACTTGTGACAGAAGAGTAACTTATTTTTGGATCTTGATTTTTATTTCCGGATTTAGTGGTGATCAATACCACTCCAAATGCTGCTCTAGCCCCGTAAATAGAGGAGGCTGCGGCATCTTTTAAAACAGTAATACTTTCAATATCTCGTGGATTAATATTATTAATGGACATTGGAACATTATTAACTAGTACGAGAGGTTCACCACCATTTATAGATTCAAAACCACGAATTTGTAGATCCGGATTTGTTCCTGGTCTACCTGTACCCGAAGTAATTTGCAAGCCAGGAATAGTTCCTTCTATTGCGCTTGTTGCATTCGAAAGCGGTCGGCCTTCTATCATCTCATCCATATTTATTGTAGACACAGCTCCAGTGACATTTTCACGTTTTTGACTTCCAAAACCAACTACTACAACTTCTTCTAAGGCAGAGGCGTCTTCTTCTAAATCGATATCGATTTCGTTTCTGCCATCTACTTTAACTTCTTTAGTGGCATAGCCTAAAAAACTAATCTCTAAAGTTGCATTCTTAGGTACTTCAATAGAATAATTTCCATCAAAATCGGTCATCGTTCCGTTAGAAGTACCTTTCTCAATAATATTGGCACTAGGTACGGGGATACCCGTTTTTGCATCTAGTACCGTTCCCGTTACAATAATGTTCTCCTGGGCATAGACCCCTGAAAACATTAAGCAAAAGAAAAGTACAAATACGTAGCTGTTCTTCATAATTACTTTGGATTTTGTTAGTTATTGGTTTAATAAATTTTTATAACGAAAATAAAATGTTTCGTTAACGTTGTGCTAATATATTGAAATTAATTAATTAACAAAAAATTATTAAAAAAATTTAGTTTTAGGTAGTAGTTGGGGTGATGTGTTATCGTTTAATGAAATGTATCTTCGGTTTTATAAGACTAGGAAGGTTTTTTTAGGAATATAATCTTCTTAAAACATAAAAATATTTTCGTAACATTGCTTTTTAAATTTAAAAAGTATGTTAAAAAGAAAGTTTTTTGCAATTGTCCTTGCTGTGTTTTGTGGGGCTAATGCTTCCGCACAAAAGGAAGAGATAGATGTGTTTCAAAATCCAAATTATCAGGAAGAGAATAGACTTCCTATGCGATCTTCTTATTTCCCATTTGAAAATAAGGAGCTGGCACAATCTGGAAGTAAGTCGGCTTCCAATCGCTTCTTAGATCTTAATGGGACCTGGAAGTTTTTTTGGACAGCGCATTATGATAATATTCCGGAAAATTTTCAAAACGAAGATTTTGATGATTCCGGTTGGGACGATTTTCAGGTGCCGGCCAATTGGGAATTCAACGGATATGGAACCCCTATTTATGTAAACCATCCTTTTGAATTTGCGGTAGACGATCCAAACCCTCCATTTATAGAAAATGAAAAACAACCGGCCGGAGTTTACCGTCGTAACTTTTCATTACCGGAAGAATGGGAAGATCAGCAGGTTTTTCTTCATTTAGGTGCGGTGAAATCTGCATTTAAACTTTATGTTAATGGTGATTATGTAGGGATGGGAGAGGATAGTAAGCTAGAATCAGAATTCGAACTTACCCAATACCTAAAGCCCGGGGATAACCTTATTACGGTTGAGGTGAGAAGATGGCATGATGGGAGTTACCTGGAGGCGCAGGATTTTTGGCGTATTAGCGGAATACAGCGAAATGTTTACTTGTATTCACGACCTAATGTTCATTTCTATGATCTGTTTGTGAAAAGTGGATTGGTTAACAATTATAGAGATGGAAATTTAAGCTTTGATATTGAACTCTGGAATAGAACAGACCTGGAGCAAGGTGAACATAAGGTTGAGGTTGAGTTAAAAGATGCAAATGGTTTAAGCCTTTATAAAGAGACACAACAAGCTATTGGCTTAAAAAGAAAACTAGGGAAAACAATTTTACGCTTTGAACAAGAATTTAAAAATGTTAATTCCTGGTCTGCGGAAACCCCTTATTTATACGATTTAAATATAAGCCTAAAAGCTCCTAATGGAGATGTTATTGAAAGTATTAATCAAAAAGTTGGTTTTAAGACTTATGAGGTTGTAGGAAATGAATTTTTGGTAAACGGTAAGCCGGTTTTGTTTAAAGGAGTGAATCGTCATGAGTCGCATCCCGAAACACATCACGTGGTCACTGAAGAGCAAATGTTAACCGACATTAAAATAATGAAGGAGCTTAACATGAATGCGGTAAGGTTATCTCACTATCCAAACGATCCCAGATGGTATGAGTTGTGCGATGAGTACGGCTTTTATGTTATTGACGAAGCAAATATTGAATCTCACGGGATGTACTACAACCCTGAGCGTACACTTGGAAATGATCCTGAATGGGAGCACGCCCATATGCTAAGGATTAAACGAATGGTAGAACGGGATAAGAACTTTCCTTCTGTTGTGGCATGGAGTATGGGGAACGAAGCAGGAAATGGTTATAATTTTTATAAAGCCTATAATTGGCTAAAAGCTTTTGATCCCACCAGGCCGGTACAATACGAGCGTTCTACGACCGAGTGGAATACCGATATTATTGTTCCGCAATACCCGCACCCAATGAGCATGAAACGTTATGCTGAAAATGGATTGGATCGCCCTTATATTATGAGCGAATATGCACATGCTATGGGTAATAGTATGGGGAATTTTAAAGAATATTGGGAAGTAATTGAAGAATATGACGGCTTGCAGGGCGGTTATATTTGGGACTGGGTAGACCAGGGGATTTATAAAGAAGTAGATGGCAAGAAAATTTTTAGCTACGGTGGCGATTGGGGGCCGGAAGATGTGCCGAGTGATAACAACTTTTTAATTAACGGGGTTATTATGCCCGATCGTACCTGGAATCCACATGCCTACGAAGTTAGAAAAGTACACCAGGAGATAGGTTTTCAATTTAAAAAAGAAGAAAATGTTATAGAGATTTTTAATAAATATTTCTTTCGTGATTTAGCTAATTTTAAATACGAAATTAACTTACTTAAAAATGGGGAGATTGTAGAAACTACTAAAGTTGATCCTATAAGTCTGGCACCACGTAATAAAACCCAGGTGGCACTTGGGTTTAATGTGCCTACTGATACTGCTGCCGAATACAGGCTGCACGTGCAGGCTAAACTAGCAACTAAAGAAAGTTTAATGAGCGCCGGTACGCTTTTGGCCGAGGATGAATTTCAGATTACCAATGCGGTTTCTATGGCCCCTGCTTTAAGCACAACTGAATTTAAGGTAGAAGAAACTGATGATGAATTGAGACTTTCTAAACGTGGTTTTTCTATTAAATTCAATAAAAATACAGGTAGGTTCTTTGATTATAAGTTCAAAAGAAACATTTTGATCGAAAAAGGACCTGAGCTTTCTCTTTTTCGTCCTTTAGTTGATAATGATTTTGGTGGTAGGTTAAACCAAAATTTAGATTATCTTAAAGAACCGGGGGTAGAAGTTAAAAAAATAACCCATAAAGCAAATTCTGAAGGAGGTTATGAGGTAAAGGTGCATTTTAACTTGCTGGATGGCGATGCCGGGTTTACTCAAACCTATGAAATATATGATGATGCAAAAATTAAGGTTTCCAATAATTTTAAAGCTTTAAAAGGAGATCATAAACTTTTAATGAAAGTTGGAAACTCTTTAGAATTGCCTAAAAATCTGGAGAACTTTAGTTGGTATGGTAGAGGGCCATGGGAAAGTTATGCAGATAGAAAGTATAGTGCTATGGTTGGAGTTTATGAAGGTTTGGTAGAAGATCAATATCACCCATATGTAAGACCTCAGGAGTCGGGAAATAAAACAGATGTTAGGTGGGCTAAAGTTTCAAATGGAAGAAGCATCGGCGTTAGAATAGATTTTGTAGATAAACTTTTAAACGTTTCTGCACTTCCATATTCTTTGGAACAACTTTACCCTTCTTCTGAAAAAGATCAGGAACACTCTGCTTTGTTAGAAAAAGATGATGTGGTACACCTGGATATAGATCTTATGCAAATGGGGGTAGCAGGAATTAATAGCTGGGGAAGTTTAGCCTTAGAACAATACCGTGTTCCTTTTCAGGATTATGAGTATTCGTATATTATTTCTCCTATAGAGTAAGTATTTAAAAGTAAAAAATAGATGAAAAAATATATTAGCATAGCTGTCATGAGCCTTATTTTAAGTGCTTGTGGTAGTAATGCTTCAAAAGAAGAGAAGAAGCCAAATATTGTTTTTATTATGGCTGATGATTTGGGGATTGGTGATTTGGGGGTGTACGGTCAGGATGTTTTTGAGACTCCTAATATCGATAAGTTGGCTGCTGAAGGCATGAAGTTTGAAAATTTTTATGCCGGTAGTACTGTTTGTGCTCCTTCACGTGCGGCTTTGTTGACCGGGCAGCATACCGGGAGTACTCATGTTAGGGGGAATGGGGAATTTCCTCTGGATCCAGATAAAAAGATTATTCCCGAGATCTTAAAAGAACAAGGTTATACTACCGGAATGTATGGTAAGTGGGGCTTGGGTTTAAAAGGTTCTTCAGGTTCACCTGAAAAGAGAGGTTGGGACGAATTTAAAGGTCATTTGCATCATGTAGATGCTCATTTTCAAATGCCTGATTCTCTTGATGTGATTAAGGAGGGTAAGCTGGAAAAGGAAAAAACGCCTGAAAATAGCTACGCAAACGAATTGTTTACAGATGCTGCAGTTAATTTTATTGAAAACCAGGAAGCCGGCAATCCCTTTTTTCTTTACTTGTCTTTTACAATTCCGCACGCTGAACTCCTTGTTCCTAATGAATTTATGGAAAACCACCTTACCGAAGATGGAGAAAGTAAATATAAACCCGAAAAAGCCTGGCCGGAAGGACGTCATTATGGAGGGCAAAAATATCCAAAAGCCGCCTATGCAGCATTGGTTGAGAGTATAGATGCTTATGTTGGTCGGGTAATGGACGCGCTTAAACAAAAGGGGTATGATGAGAATACCTTAATAGTGTTTACAAGTGATAATGGCACTCACCTTGAAGGAGGGAGAACCCAGGCCGATGTAGATTTCTTTGAGAGTAGCGGGGTGCATAGAGGTGTAAAACGTGATCTTTATGAAGGTGGAATAAAGGAACCTTTTATAGTAAGGTGGCCGGCCGTTGTTGAGGCGGGAACTACTAGCGATTTTAAAGGAGCTTTTTGGGATGTTTATCCTACTTTTTCTGAGATTGTAGGTTTGCCTATAGAAAACGAGGCAGTAGATGGAATATCATTTCTTCCTACTTTGAGGAATGAAGGAGACCAAAAACAACACGATTACCTATATTGGGAGTTTCATGAATTTGGAGGAAAACAGGCTTTGTTAAAAGGTGATTGGAAGGTTGTACGCCTTGGTGTGAATAAAAACCCCGATGCTCCGGTAGAGCTATACAATATTTCTAGTGACCCCGGCGAAAAGAAAAACCTTGCAGAAACTAATCCGGAAAAAGCAAAAGAGTTGCAAATGTTAATGGATTCAGTGAGGGCCGTAAGTGAGATAGAAACTTTTAACTTTTAATATTATACTCCTATGATAAAATTCAAAAACCTCTTTTTTATTTTAATCTTATTTTCTGCTTGTAAAGATAAAGCTGAAAACCAAGAACCTAATCAGGTACACCCAAATATAGTATTAATTTATGCTGATGATTTAGGTTATGGCGATTTGAGTGCATATGGAGGAGAAATTTCTACCCCTAATATCGATAAGTTGGCGGAAAATGGATTAAAGCATACCAATGCCTATGCTACTTCTTCTATTTGTACACCATCTCGTTTTTCGATGTTAACAGGTGAATATTCGTGGAGACAAATTGGAAGCGGTGTTGCAGCGGGAAATGATGGTGCTTTAATTAAACCAGGTACTACAACTTTACAGGGGGTGTTGCAAAATGCCGGATATAGTACAGCTATAGTAGGAAAATGGCATCTTGGATTGGGAAATGAAAATGGACCTGACTGGAACGGGAAAATCACCCCTGGCCCTTTAGAGGTAGGCTTTGATTATGCTTTTATGATTCCTGCTACTGGAGATAGGGTTCCTACTGTTTTTGTTGAAAACCATCAAATAGTTAATCTTGATCCTGAAGATCCTATAAAGGTAAGTTATAAAGAAAAATTGGGTGATAATCCAACTGGAAAAGAAAATCCGGAACTCTTGAAAATGGATTATTCACATGGTCACAATCAATCTATTGTGAATGGGATAAGTCGTATAGGCTATCAAACCGGAGGGGAATCCGCTCTATGGAAGGACGAAGATTTTGCGGATATTTTTGTTGAGAAATCGGCGGAATTTATGGAGGATAATAGCAGTTCACCTTTCTTTTTGTTTTTTTCGGCTCATGACATTCACGTGCCTCGTGCACCACACCAGAGGTTTGTAGGGAAAAGTGGTAAAGGTCTTCGCGGTGATGCAATCTTGCAATTGGATTGGACTGTAGGTGCAATTGTTAAAAAACTTGAGGATTTAGGTGTTAGAGAGAACACACTAATAATTGTTTCTAGCGACAATGGCCCTGTTACGGATGATGGGTATAAAGATATGTCTGATGAATTTTTAGGTAATCATAAACCCGCTGGAAATTTAAGTGGTGGTAAATACAGTGTTTTAGAAGCCGGAACAAAAATACCATTAATTGTAAACTGGCCTGGAGTTGTAAGACCTAATACTGTTTCTGAGGCTTTGATTAGTCAGGTTGATTTTTTACGCTCTTTTGCTAGTTTGACTGGAATTGAGGTAGCCATAAAGAATGCACCGGATAGTTTCGATCTTCATAAAGCGCTTCTCGGTGAACATTTGAGAGGAAGGGAAAGTCTGGTTCAAATGGGAACATCTAATGGTTTTAGCTTTATTAAAAATAACTATAAATATATAGTGCCAAATAATGCTAGTCCAGAAATAACCTGGGGACCTGATGTAAAAACAGGTTTTTCTCAGGAAGATCAGTTGTTTAATCTTAAAATAGATCCAACTGAGAGTAATAATATAGCCAAACAGAAACCTGATATTTTAGACTCTTTAAAGAAAGAATATAAGCGCATCCGGGATAGTGGTTCAAGCTATTTAAATAATTAATAAACATAAAATTTTCGTTTGGATAGAAAATATTTGTTTTTTATATAATTAGAGAGTTAAAAATTTTTATTTAATAAATAAATTATTTTTATTTGAAGAATGAAACATAATGGATTGGTGTAATATTATAAGAAGAGTATTTTGAAAACAAAAAAATCAGCATATACAAAAAAAGAAATCGAAGGCCAGCCTAAATTGTGGCAGTTGGTTTATAATTTAATTTTGGCAGAGGAACAAGGGATTAAAGATTTTCTGGGGCCTCTGTTTGAACAAAAAGATTTGGAAATTATACTAACAGGAGCCGGTTCATCGGCGTTTGTTGGGGAAGCAGCGCAAGGTTTGGTGCAAATAAATACGGGCTGCCTAACCAGGGCGATAGCAACAACCGATTTGGTGACGCATCCCGAGAACTTTTTTCCGAATAATAATAAACCTGTTCTTTTGGTTTCTTTTGCCCGTTCAGGGAACAGTCCTGAAAGTGTAGAAGCTGTAAACCTTGCCAATAAGTTCTGTTCTAATATCCATCATTTGGTAATTACCTGTAATAAAGAAGGTGAACTTTATAAGTATAGTGAAGCCAATACTAAAAATGCTTTAGCTGTTTTGCTTCCTGAAGAGGCCAACGATAAGAGTTTGGCGATGACAGGAAGTTTTACTTCAATGTTGTTAAGTGTTTTATTGGTGTGTAGTAGGGGTAGTGTAGTAAACTTTGAGCATGAAGTAGGTAAAATAATTGAGCAGGGAGATCTAATTCTAAATAGTTATGAGTCTCTTAAGGAGCTTACACACTTAGATTTTGATAGAGTGGTGTTCCTTGGTTCAGGTCCTATGCTAGGTATTGCTCGTGAATGTCATTTGAAATTACAGGAATTAACCGATGGTAAGGTGGTTTGTAAACACGATTCCTTTTTAGGTTTTAGACATGGGCCCAGGGCCGTTACCAACGAAAAGACTCTGGTAGTATATCTTTTTTCAGGATCGGAACATGTTTATCGATATGAACGTGATCTTGCCGTTTCAATTGGTGCAGATCCAAGGGGCATCTGGTCTTTAAGTGTAGGAAGGAAAGAAGATCAGGAAATCAATGCAAACCTTAACCTGGATTTGCAGTTTGAACAAGATCAGCAATTTAATGTTGTTCCTGCTACTATAATAGGGCAGGTGCTGGGATATTACAAATCTTTGCAGCTAGGCCTTGATCCGGATAATCCTTCGGTTTCCGGCACGATAAGTAGAGTAGTGCAGGGTGTTACAATTTATGATTACCCCGAAAATGTAAATATATGATTCTTAGTCTGTGCTTAAACCCATCCATCGATTCTTATGCGCATATCAAGGATTTTGAACCGGGTTCGGTAAACCGCATAGAGAGCCTTAAAGAATACCCCGGTGGAAAGGGGGTTCACGTGGCTATGGCGCTGGCCGAGCTGGGAACCAATTCCCGGCTTTTAGGTTTTTGGGGTGGCGCAGCCGGTGAATGGATAAAAAAACAATGTGAAGCACTTAAAGTAGCTTCAAACGGAGTTTCCGTTTCCGGGAATAACCGCAAATGTTATACTTTTATTTCAGAAAATTCAGCTTTACACCATACAGAATTGTTAGAGCCCGGTCCGACACTTAGTGTTAATGATTTTGAAAATTTTTTAGAAGTTTTTCAGAATGAATCGGCTAAGAGTGATTTTATCTGTATCTCGGGATCCTGCCCTAAAAACACCCCGGAAGATGCTTATGCGCAACTTATTAGAATAGCCAAACAACAGCAAAAAAAAGTTATTCTGGATTGTACAGGTATTCAATTGGAAAAGGCGCTTGAAGAAGGTTTTTTTGGAATTCATCTAAACCATATTGAAGCAAAATCCCTTTGTGGAAGTTCCAAAATTGAAGACTTACAGGAATTCTTTGGTGATAAGGTTCAATTAATAGCTCTAACCCGTGGAAGTGAAGGTCTGGAATTAGCCTACGAAAATAAAATTATAAAATCCCAAATTAAACTTCCGCGGGAAGAGATAATAAGTACGGTAGGGAGTGGTGACTGTTTAACCGCAGGAATTGCTTTTGCCTTGCATAAACAACTAAAGCATTCAGAAATAGCTGCCTGGGGTGCCGCCTGTGGTACTGCAAACTGCCTTAATGAAGACCTGGGAATGTTGAAAAAAGAGGATGTAGAAAGAATGTTGAAAAAGGTGCAAATTAAGACGTATGAGTAACAAAAAAATATTGGTAGTTGGAGAACTTAATATAGATCTCATTTTAAATAATATTCAGGGTTTTCCCGAAGTAGGTGCAGAAAAGGTTGCTGAAAATATGGATTTTACCCTGGGTAGTTCTTCGGCTATTTTGGCTTCTAATATAGCCTCTCTTGGTATTTCAACTTCCTTTAGCGGATTGTTGGGTAAAGATAATTTTGGGGAATTTATTCTTAACCAACTACAGTCTAAAAATGTAGATACCCGTTTTGTTCAATTTAGTGATCAGTATAAAACCGGGATTACCGTAGTGATGAATTATGATCAGGACCGTGCAAATGTTACCTACTGTGGGGCTATGGATGTTTTTAATATCAACCAGTTGCCATGGGAGCATATTCAGGAATTTGACCATCTTCATTTTTCAAATTATTTTCTACAAGCTGCTATGCGGCCATCTATTGTTGAATTGTTTAAAAAGGCCAAAGAAGCCGGTCTTAGCACTTCTTTAGATTTACAGGTAGACCCTAACGATGCATGGGACTTTAACTATAAAGATTGTTTGCCTTATGTAGATGTTTTTCTTCCCAATGAAAATGAAATTATAAAGCTAAGCGGAAAGGATACACTTGAAGATGCGGTTGAAGAAATAAGAAAGTATAGTAATATTCTTGCTCTTAAACTAGGGGATAAAGGCGGGCGTGTGCTTACGGAAGCAGAAGATATCAGTATAGCACCTTACCTGAATAATGCCTATAAAGATGCTATTGGCGCAGGCGATTCTTTTAATGCAGGTTTCCTTAAAAAGTACCTGGAAGGTGCTAGCTTAAAAGACTGTTTAGAATATGCAAATCTTACGGGTTCTTTGAGTACTACTGCTGCGGGAGGAACCGGTGCATTCGGCCAAAAAGATGAAATTGATATAAAAATTGAACAAATTAGGAATAAGGAATTATAATGAAATTAAAAGATAAATTACAGCAATTACGAAGTGAAGGCCGTGGAATTTTAGCCACTAATTTTTATAACGTAGAAACCCTGCACGGAGTCTTAGCTGCTGCGGCAGAAATGAACGAACCATTAATCCTGCAACTTACACAGAGCTCTATAGACTATATGGGGCTGGAAACTGCGGTAAATTTAGGCCGTACTGGGTTGAAACAATTTGGTGTGGAAGGTTGGATACATCTAGATCATGGCGGTTCGGTAGAATTGGCGCAGCGTTGTTTAGACGCCGGTTTTGATTCGGTAATGATAGATGGTAGTGAACTGCCTTTTGAGGAAAATATAAAAATAACCAAAGAAGTTGTTGAAAGAGCTAAAAAGTATGGGGCACATGTAGAAGCCGAATTAGGCTATGTGGCTAAGCTAGGGCAATCTCACGACGATAAGGTTTTTACTCAACCCGAAGAGGCTAAGCAATTTGTAGAAGAAACCGGTATTGATGCACTTGCCATTGCTATAGGTACTGCACACGGATTCTATAAGCAAGAACCTGAATTACAATTAGACTTGCTGGAGAGAATTGCTGAAGCTACTCCGGTAGGATTGGTGTTGCACGGAGGTTCTGGGGTTCCCGGTTCACAAATGCAAGCCGCTATTACCCGCGGTATTTGCAAAGTAAACCTGGCTACAGAAATCAAGAATATTTTTATGAAAACCCTGCAAAGCGAATTGAGAAATAATGAGGAAATAGATTTAAGAAAGGTGTTTCCTGTAGCTACTGCAGAAATAACCAAACTGGTTAAGGGAAGATTGGAAATAGTAAAAAACAATGTTTAGAATTAGCAGGTATAAAGAATAATAAGCCTTTAAAATATATGCCAGGGGTTAAGTTTTGGGAATATTCTTTATTATCTAGCGTTGCTTAAATAGAAAAATTAAATCTTATGATATCAAAATTTATAGACGCTCACGTTCATTTAAACACGCTTTCTTCAGAGAAAATGGAGAAAATGATGGAGTATAACGCCGGCTTTCTCTCTATAAATACCAATATTCCATTTTTTGAGGGAATTGAGGAGCAGGAAAAGATAATCTTAGAATTTCAAAAGAAATATCCGGGCAGAATAAAATATTTTACGACTTTCAACTTTAAAAAATGGGGACAGCCCGATTTTGTTGAAGATGCTATTGCACAAATAAAACGTGGTTTAAACAATGGTGCGGTAGGGGTGAAGATATGGAAAGACCTGGGCTTTGATTATCACAAACCAGATGGTAGTTTTGTAATGATAGACGACCCAATATTCGACCCTATTTTTGAATATATCCAGGAGAATAATATTATGCTTATAGGGCACCAGGGAGAACCAAGAAATTGTTGGTTGCCACTGGATGAAATGACCGTAGATTCAGATAGAAATTATTTTAAAGAACATCCCGAATATCATATGTTCCTTCAAAAAGAATATCCTTCTTACGAAGAGCAAATGCAGGCTAGGGATAATATGCTGGAAAAATTCCCGGGAATCACCTATGTGGGGCTTCACCTTTTTAGTATGGAGTGGAGTATAGACGAAGTGTCTAAACGCCTGGAGAAATACCCTAAAACTTTTACCGATGTTGCCGAAAGGGTTTGTCATTTACAACTCCAGGCAAAAGACAACTGGCAGGGAGTTCGTGACTTTATATTGAAATATCAGGACAGGATTATTTACGGTACCGATGTTATAGACGATGGAAATACACCTGCGACCGAAATTGCTGAACGTTTTGAATGGCTATGGAATTTTCATTATGATTTCTTTGCAACCGATAAGGTGTTGGAAGCGCCTGAATTTAAAGGAGAATTTAAGGGTTTAAATCTACCTGAAGATGTGGTAGAAAAAATATTCTATTCTAACGCCAAAAGAATTTACGGATTTACAGATTTTTAATTAAGAATAAAAAAATCATTTCTACAGGATATAAACTGTTGTTAGGAATGACTGCTCATTAGAATTAATACTTTTATTATGAAAAATAACCGAAGAGATTTTTTAAGAATTACCGGTCTTGGTGGACTTGGTTTAGTTACCGGAAGTGCGCTAAGTTGTAAAGGGCCAGAAACTTTATTGGCAAATACGCCTACGGGGCCGCAACAGTTTAATATGAGTGGTTATGCTGCTCCAAAATTAGAAACTGTACGAATAGGTTTTATTGGGTTGGGGATGAGAGGACCCGGTGCAGTGTATAGAATGAGTCAGATTGAAGGGGTTGAGATTAAAGCTTTATGTGATTTGCGCCCGGAACAGACTGAAAAAGTAAAGGCTGAATTGGCAGATACTGCACACGATCCAGATTTGTATTCGGGTAGTGATAACGCGTGGAAGGAGATGGTAGACCGGGACGATTTAGATTTAATCTATATCGCTACTCCCTGGGATTGGCATACACCTATGGCTGTTTATGCTATGGAAGCCGGTAAGCACGCTGCAGTTGAAGTACCTGCTGCAAAAACCATTGATGAATGTTGGGAGCTTGTAGAAACTTCAGAGCGAACAAAAAAGCATTGTATGATGCTGGAAAATTGCTGCTACGATTTCTTCGAGTTACTTACTTTAAATATGGCACGTCAGGGATATTTCGGTGAAATTATTCATGGAGAAGGAGCGTATATTCACGATTTGTTAGACCTTAATTTCCGTAAGGATGCTTATGAAGATATGTGGCGTTTAAGAGAAAACTACGAAAGAGATGGAAACTTGTACCCAACACACGGGCTTGGGCCTATTTGCCAAATAATGAATGTGAATAGAGGAGATCAAATGGATTATTTGACTTCACTTTCAAGCAACGATTACCATATGGCGGCAAAAGCCAAAGAATTGGCTCAGGACGATCCTTTCTATAACCAGTTTGTTGGTAAACAATACGCGGGTAATATGAATACTACCATGATTAAAACCAAAAACGGTAAAAGTATCATGGTTCAGCACGATGTTACTTCACCACGTCCATATTCACGTATTCACCTGGTGAGTGGTACCGAAGCCTTTGCAAGAAAATGGCCTACCCCGGGGAGAGTAGCTAAAGGACATTCCTGGTTGAATGAAAAAGAAATGACAGAGTTGGAAAAGAAATATACTCCCGAAATTGTTAAGAAAGTTGGAGATATGGCTAAAAAAGTAGGTGGCCATGGAGGTATGGATTTTATTATGGATTGGAGGTTGATAGATAGCCTTAGAAACGGTTTACCACTAGATCAGGATGTATATGATGCAGCTTTATGGAGTGCAATTACGCCACTCTCGGTAGACTCTGTGAATAATAGAGCGCAATCTATGGATATACCTGACTTTACAAGGGGAGCCTGGAAGAATAACGCTCCGGTAGATATTACATTAGACGGTGGAGGAACCACTAATGTTATTTTAAGAAGTTAGAAATCCTTTACTACAAAAAATAATTTTATAATTTTTTGTAGTAAATTTTCAAACGAAATATTTTTTTTAATAAATTCCTGTTTTTGTTGTAATCATTAACAGGAATTTTTTATTTTTTATCTAATTTTGAATTAAATTTATTAAAATTCATAATTAGACTTGTAAAAAAGTAAATGATCTTTTTTGGAAGCTTAAAAAATGTTATGGCAATAGAGCATTTTCATTCTCAGTGAAAAATAATTGTATTGGAAAATTATCTTGTTTTTTATTTCTAATAGTAGTTTTGAATGTTTATACTCTTTTGCTAAAAGTAATAATATATTAAAAATAATTTATGAGAAAAGCCGCAGCCCGCCGATCAAAAATATTGGAAATCCTCGATGAATTTAATAAAGTTAACGTTACTGATTTAAGTGAAAAGTTTCAGGTTAGTGAGGTTACAATTCGAAATGACTTAGATAAACTCGAAAAAAATAAGCTGTTGGTGAGGGCTCACGGTGGTGCTTTTAAGACCAATAATCTAGCACTGGCTGTATCGGAGAAAAAAAGCATTAACCGCGATCTAAAACGTTTAATTGGAAAAATGGCGGTAGATCTTATACAAGAGAACGACTCTATTATCCTGGACTCGGGTACTACTACTTTTGAGATTGCAAGTAATTTGGGTAAATTCAATGAAATAACTGTCATTTCCAATGCGCTGGATATTGTAAATAACCTTGCACAGTTTGATAATCTTAAAGTTTATATGCCAGGAGGCTATTTAAAAGAATTTTCTATGTCGCTGGTAGGTCCTATGGCCGAACGCAATTTAAAACAGCTCTTTTGCAATAAATTATTTCTTGGAGTTGATAGCATTAGAAGTAATGTTGGTTTCTTTACACACCATATGGAGGAGGCCTACTTAAACCAGATTATGATAGATATTGCCGAAGAAGTAATTGTGGTGGCAGATTCTACTAAATTTAAAAAAACCGGACTTGCTTTTATTCAGAATTTTGAAAAGGTAGATAAACTTATTACAGACGATGGTATTGATGAAGCAGATCTTTTAATGCTTAAAAAGAATAACGTGGAAGTTTTAATTGCCAGAACGAGTGAATAGAAACTAAAAATTTATATATTTGATATGTAATACATAATACATATCAAATGAAGAACATGTTTGCGGCGACTTATGCGCCAATGAAAGAAGATTTTAGTCTTAATCCGGAAGTAGTTGCCAACTATTCCAAATTTTTGTTACGAAATAAAGTATTTGGGGTTTTTATAAATGGTTCTACTGGAGATTTTGTTTCACTTACCGGAAATGAGCGTATTGAACTTCTTGAAGCCTGGTCTGAGCAACGAGACAACGGACTTTACTTAATTAATCACGTAGGTAGCAATAGTTTAAAAGAGGCAGAAGATTTGGCGAAAGCTTCAGTAGGTAAAGCTGATGCGATTGCAGCTATAGCTCCTTTTTATTTTAAGCCTGCCAGTTTACAGCAATTACTGGATTATTGTAAGGCAATTGCTGTTAAAGCTAACGACCTACCTTTTTACTATTATCATTTACCAGTTTTAACCGGTGTGAACTTTTCTATGACTGCTTTCGCAGAAATGGCTAAAAAGCAAATCCCAAACTTTGCCGGGATAAAATTCACAGAAAATAACCTGGTAGAATTCCAAAAAACAAATCTAAATCATCCCGACCTGGATATATTCTTTGGTGTAGATGAGGCTTTTTGCTCTTCCTTGAGTTCATTGTCAAAAGGTTGGGTTGGAAGCACTTACAATCATTTAAGCCCGCTTTTTCATGAAATTAAAGCTGAATCTGACAAAGGCAACTTCCAAAAGGTATTAAAATTACAAAATTTGGTAGTTACGTTTGTAGAAACCCTTAGTAGCTATGGTAGTTTTAATGGAAGTGGAAAAAGTTTTATGTCGGCATTAGGGGTAAATTGTGGACCATCCCGTTTCCCTCACCCAACTTTATCGACAGAAGAATTGGAAAATGTCTCTAAAACCTTCGATACCATAGGGGTATCCGCTTATTTTTCGTCATAGGCAAAATTTTTTTATAAAATTATTATGTATAACATAATGCATTTGTTTACATTAGCAATGTTAAAAAACAACAAATTAAATCTTAATTTTATGAGAAAAAGATTAAACTTTCTTGAATATGCGCTCCAAAGCATATTCTTAGTGAAACATGGAAAGGCTCCGAATAGGGGGCTTCTTGCTGCACTTATGCTAGTTTGTTTTGGGTTTGCCTTAAATGCCCAGGATATTGAAATTTCAGGGGTTGTTTCTGATGAAACCGGTATGCCCTTGCCTGGTGTTAACGTAATTGTAAAGAATACCAGCAGGGGAGTACAAACAGATTTTGACGGGAAGTATACCATTTCTGCCAGCGCCGGGGAAACTTTGGTTTTTAGCTACCTTGGCTTTAAAACTTCCGAAATCGATGTAGCGGCAAATACTTCAAATCTAGATGTAGTCTTGCAGGAAGATTTGTCTGGTTTAGATGAGGTAGTGGTTACAGGATACGGGAAACAATCCAGGGCGAAGTTAACCACTTCTATCGCCAAAATGGATACCCGTATTCTTGAAACTTCCACTCGCTCTAATGCGGCAACTGCTTTGCAAGGTACGATTCCCGGCCTACGAGTTACCAATAATACCGGACAGCCCGGTGCTACTCCAAATATTGTATTAAGAGGAGGGACAAGCTTTGACGGTTCGGGTTCTCCTTTGATATTAATTGATGGTGTTCCCGGTAGTTTTTATGCTTTAAACTCCGATGATATCGAATCTATAGAGGTGTTAAAGGATGCAGCTGCAACCGCTATTTATGGGGCAAGAGCTGCAAATGGAGTGGTGTTGGTGACTACCAAAACTGGTGAAGGTGGTAAGTCTACCATAACTTATAAACAAAAGTATAGTATTAACTATAAAAGGGAAACACCAGATTACCTAGATGCTGCCAACTTTATAAAATATAACCGACAGGCTATTTTATATTATAATGAAGCTACCGGAAGAAATAATTTTGACGCCGGATTCTTAAATGGAGCTTTAGCTTTTGGAACAGGCGGTAATACAACCAACTCGCCATTTACCACCCAATATTTAACCAACGAAAATAGGTATTTATTGGATTATCCAGGTTGGGGTACAGTTACAGACCCGGTAGATCCAAGTAAAGAAATTTTGTTTCGCCAAAATGATGTTGGGGATTTAATTTATCAGCCCAGCACCTCTACCGACCATTATATTGGTTTTCAGGGCGGAAATGAAAAAGGATCTTATTTTGCCAGTTTAGGGTATTTAGATAACGATGGGTTAATATTAGGTTCAGGGTTTAAAAGATATTCCGGGAAATTTACCGGTTCGTATAATATTTCAGATAGTTTTAGAGTGAACTCAAATATTCTATATGCACACTCTAATCTGAATTTAAGTCCGCTGGGAAGCAATAACACGGTTTTTAGAAGATTTGCGGGCCAGGCACCAACATCCAGAACTTATAATAATAATCCTGATGGAAGTCTTTCTGACGATTTAAACCCAGGAACGAATCCAGGCTTTGGTAACCCGTTGTATTATCAGGATAAATTTATCAGAGATAATGTGGAACAAAGACTAACGGCATCGGTTGGGATAGACTGGGATTTAATGTCTAATCTTACATTTTCTCTTACAGGAAGCCATTTTACAGTAAATAATTTGGATGAATCATTTAATAAAGCTTATTTAAGTGGAAGTTCTTTGATTGAAACAAGAAATGCTTCAGCCAGAGCGCAGAAAACACTTAGAAATCAACTTACCGGTACTTTAAATTATACGAAATCTGTTGATAAGCATTATTTCGACTTGCTTTTGGGAGCTGAATATTACCGCGATGAATATTTTACATTTAGCGCAGGTACTAAAAACTCCCCAACAGATTTAATTCCTACGCTTAATGCCGGTGCTGAATCCAATGGAGTTCCTTCAAGTTTTAGAACCCTTCAGGTAATTGCGTCAGGTTTTGGACGTTTTAATTATGATTACGACGATAGATATTTAGTGGGACTAACTTTTAGATATGATGGTTCTTCCAGGTTAGGAAATAACAAATACGGTTTTTTCCCGGGTGTATCTTTAGGATGGAATGCACATAACGAAAATTTCTTTAAAGATTCTGATATTAAAAATGTTTTTACTAAAATTAAACCCAGACTTAGTTATGGGGTAAATGGTAATCTTGAGGTTTTAGGTAATTTTAGTTCTTTTGGTTCTTATGGATCGCAGGGAGTTTACGATGGGCAAACCGGTTATGCCAATACTTCTTTGCCAACATTAGATTTGAGATGGGAGAGGTCTACTACCACAAACTTTGGTCTGGATGTTTCGTTATTTGATAATAGAATAAACTTAATTGCCGATTATTTTATTCGTGATGTAGAGGATAAGCTTTCTAACTTAACACTTCCTTATTGGACAGGATTCAGTGGAATAACTACCAATAATGGTATCTTAAGAAATAAAGGTTTTGAATTGCAATTAGGAGCAGATTTAGTTCGTGGAGAAGATTTTCAATGGTCTTTAAATGGTACCTTATCTAAAATCAAAAACTTTGTAGTAGAATTACCTGAAAATGATAACGAATTAAATCGCCAGGGCGGAACTCAAATTTACAACCCTAATACCGGAGAATTAGAATGGGTTGGAGGTTTACAGGAAGGCCAACGTGTTGGTAACGATTTGGTGGTAACTTACGTACAGGATTATATTTATGCCAACCAGGCAGAAGTAGATGCCGATGCCAATGTTCAGGATGATTTTCTACCAGATCCTTTTAAGCGGTATCCCGGGGATGTGGCTTGGGTAGATGTTAACGGTGACGATGTAATTAACAGTTACGATAGAAAGGTGATTGGACGAACTACTCCTGATTTTTACGGCGGACTTTCAACAAATATGAGTTATAAGAACTTTAGCTTGTATCTGAAAACAGATTTTGCTGCGGGCCATGTAATTTATAATCATATTCGCGGAAAAGGTTTGGCGCAAACCCAGGGTAACTTAAATCAGGATGCTTTAGTACTTGATTCCTGGACTCCTGAAAATACCGATACCGATGTACCAAGATTTGTTTTTGTTGATGCCCAGGATAACATTTTTAGAGGAAATGAAGGTACGGTAAATAGCCGGTTTTGGGAAAAAGGAGATTATTTGGCAATAAGGGAGTTAACCCTTAGCTACGATCTTCCTACAGAGAAGTTTACCGATAAAATAACAAAGTTGAGTTTATATCTAACCGGTACCAACCTTCATTATTTTAAAAGTTACAGTGGAGACACCCCCGAATTAGGTGGATATCAGGCGGGAGAATTCCCTCTACCGAGAACATTTACTTTAGGACTTAATTTAACCCTTTAAAAAGATATCAAGATGAAATTTATATATATAGTTTTAGCCTTATTTGTGCTAAGTTCTTGTGATAGTCAATTAGAGATTGATGCGCCAAGTGAACTTACCTATAATGGCTTTTGGGAAAGTGAAAATGGAGCTCGAGCAGCACATTCAGGACTCTACGGTACTTTTAGAGGTGCTGCAAATACCTTTTGGGTATTGGGAGCCATTAGGAGTGATGTTTGGGGAGGTCAAACCTTTGAATCTCCCTTTTATCAGGACCTTATAGAGTCTAATATTACCGTTTCTACAGCTCCCTTTGGAGGTTGGGGTGGTTTTTATTCTAGAATTCATAAGTTGAATGACTTTATTCAAAATGTTCCTAATATAGAATTTAATAATCCAGAAGATAAAGAACATATGTTGGGCCAGGCTTATGGCTTAAGGGCATATTACTATTATACCTTATTAAAAACCTGGGGGGCTGTACCAATTAGTGAGGAAATATTGAGTACAACATCGCCCGATGGATTGAGTAAAGGACGATCTTCAGAAGAAGAAGTGATGCAGTTTATAAAAGCCGATATACAACGATCTTTAGATGCTTTTGGCGAAGATGCATCCTTCTGGAATGGCAACAAAAATTATTGGTCTAAAGCTGCTACCTTAACTTTAAAAGGAGATGCATATATCTGGTCTGGTAATTTGCTTGGTGGTGGTAACACTGATTTTACCGAAGCTAAAAATGCCCTGGAACAGGTGGGGCAAATAGCTAATGTTGGTTTGGTTGAAAGTTATACCGACCTATGGGGAGCAGATAACGAAAACAATAGTGAGTTTATTTTTGCTATTCAATACGCCGAAGATGAGGCCGGGAATTTCTATAACGCCTTTACCGGAAGAAGTACCGAAATTTGGCCACAGTTTGATGAAGATGGAAATTCTATGGAAGGCTTTATTATAGCCGGTTCTAACCGTTATGGCCCCAGTGAAAAAACACTTTTATTGTCTGATGACAATCTGGATGCCAGAAAAGATCAAACTTTTATAAGACTGTACAGCGATTCTAATAACGGGGCAGGTTATCCTGACTATAATGCCAATAAATATTTTGGTTCAGTCTTAAATAAGTTTTTAGGACGTGTAGATGGAAGTGTTAGAATTTTTGATAGCGATATCCCTGTGTATAGGTATGCCGATGTGGTTTTACTAATGGCAGAAGCTAAAAATTATTTAGGTGAGGATCCATCTTCAGAAATAAATCTAATTAGGGAAAGAGCCTATGGAGATGATTACGATCCAGCAATTCACGCTTATTCAAATGGATCTAAAGCAGAGAATACCGAAGCTATTCTGAATGAACGTTATGTTGAATTTATAGCTGAAGGAAAAAGATGGTGGGATTTGAGAAGAGCCGGTGATCAATACGTGATAGATAATGTTGAGTTTCTGGACGAGGGCGACGAATATAAGTTGAAATTGCCAATTACCTTAGATATGATAGGTAGAAATCCACTACTGGAACAGACTGAAGGCTATGAATAATAATTAACCCCATGTTTATTATTTGTTTGTTAGCAGTAAAAGGCCGCTTTGGCGGCCTTTTATAATTAAATTAGTAAATTATCTCGTAGCCGTGCCTATAAGTGTTTTATTATATATTTTAAATTAATAACCAGAGGCGGGCTTCTGAGCATTAAACCGCTAGTATAGATTAAATTAAATTGATTAAAAATGAAAAAATTAGTAGTACTATTAGTATTAAGTGGCTTTTTACAGAGTTGCAAGAGTAATAATAATGAAAAAGAAAAAGAAGTAGAGGAAGTAAAAGAGGCTAAAGAAAAGGAATTGGTCTTTACAGACTTATTTAATGCCACAAATAAAGAAGATATTGCTTGTTACCGTATTCCATCTTTAATAACCGCGCCTAATGGAGACCTTATAGCTGCCATAGACGAACGCGTGCCTTCCTGTGCCGATTTAAGAGGTAGTAAAAACATAAATATTGTTCAGCGCAGAAGTACCGATAATGGTAAAACATGGAGTGATATTGAAACCGTTGTGAATTTCCCCGAAGGAGAATCGGCATCAGACCCTTCTATGATTGTAGATGAAGAAACTGGCGAAATGTTCATGTTCTATAATTTTATGGATTTGGAAAATGAGCATAATGTTTATTATTTACACGTAGTTAGCAGTAAAGACAACGGTGAAACCTGGAGTGAACCCAGAGATATTACCAACCAGATTGCCAAAGAAGAATGGCATAAAGATTTTAAGTTTATTACATCGGGTAGGGGAACACAAACCAGTTCTGGAAGGTTGTTGCATACCCTGGTAAACCTTGATAACGGCTTGCATTTATTTGGGAGTGATGACCATGGTAAAACCTGGTTTTTAATAGATACACCTATAAAGCCTGCCGATGAATCTAAAGTAATAGAACTCGCAGACGGTAGGTATATGATTAATGCCCGGGTTAATACCGGAGAAGGTCACCGTTATGTGCATATCTCTGAAGATAAAGGTGAAACCTGGGAAACCCGCGCCGAAACTAAATTAACCGATCCGGGAAATAATGCCAGTATTATTAGGTACAGTCATGAAGGGGCTGATGAAAAAAACAGACTGCTTTTTTCAAACTCTAATAGTGCCGATTCCAGGGAGAACTTAAGTGTTCGCATTAGTTATGATGAAGGGGAAACCTGGAGCGAAGCAAAAACTATCTATGAGGGGGCTGCAGCTTACTCAGATTTAACCGTGCTGGAAAACGGGGAAATTGGTGTGTTTTTTGAAGCCGATAATTATACAAGAAATCTCTTTACAAGCTTTTCTTTAGATTGGTTAACCGATAAATAAGAACTTTATATATCGGTTTTACCCATTCGATGAATGAAACCGCTATAAGTTAGACCTCACAGATACTGAAATCTGTGAGGTCTCTTATATTAGGGCCCATTAGAATGTATTAGCGATAGAATAGTTTTTTTAGTAATAATATTGTTTGCGAATACTCAGTTAAATTTTATGTTTAATTAACTATCAATATTAAATATATGGAGGGCTGAACTTTTTGTCAATTCTATTGTTCTAAAAACCATTTTAATACTTAAATTTCCCATTTTTAAAATTAGATGAAATTGAATAAAATAAAGACTTTTTGTTATTTAATAGGCGTTTTCGCTTTAGTTGGGTGTAAATTAAACAACACGAAAGCCGTAAAAAATGATTCCTGGGAATATTTATTTAATGGTAAAAACCTAGATAATTGGATCGTTAAAATTCATAAACATGAGTTGGGAGACAATTATGCCAATACTTTTCAGGTAAAAGATGGTGCTATTCAGGTTAGTTATAAAGATTACGAAAAATTTGATGAGCGCTATGGTCATCTTTTTTATAAAGAACCCTTCTCTAATTATCATTTAAAATTTGAATATCGCTTTACCGAAGAATGGCTGGAAGATGCTCCCGGTTATACGTATAGAAATAGTGGGGTAATGTTTCATTCCCAGAATCCCAAAACAATTTTAAAAGATCAGGATTGGCCTATATCGGTGGAATACCAAATGCTTGCCGATGCCGAAGACGGCAATCCGCGGCCAACCGGAAATATGTGTTCTCCCGGAACAGAAGTTTTCTATAAAGGCAAAATGGATCCCCGCCATTGTATAAATTCTTCTTCAAATACGTATCCCTGGAACGAATGGGTGCAGGCCGAATTGATTGTGCAAGATAGCCTGGTTACCCATAAAGTGAATGGCGAAATAGTCTTAACCTACACAAAAACACAAATAGGAGGTGGTACTACTAATGGTTATAATCCTGAAATAAAACAAGACGGTAAAATGTTAACCGAAGGCTATATTGGTTTGCAGGCTGAAGGCCAGGGCGTATTGTTCCGGGAAATTAAAATTAAACGTCTGAAATAGTGTTTTTATCACTTTCTCCCTTAAAAATTGAATCAAAGTGAGGCTCTAAATGGTGGCGCATGGCATTTCTAAAGGTTTCGGGGGTTCCAATCTTTATATTGTCCATTAACATTCTATGGGTTACAAAACGTCCCGATGAATATCTATGTTTAAAATCCTGGGGTGTGTTTTTAAGGTGAACATATTCAAAAACCGGCAATAACAATTGCTGAAAACCTTGTAAGGTTTTATTATCAGAAATTTGGTAAAGTTTTCCGTGGAAGGCTATTTCTTTATCCAGGCTAAAATAACTTTTGTCCAATTCTTGTTCTTCTTCCTCTTCTCTTACAACAATCTCTTCCAGTTCATCCAGGTCTTTTTGGGTTTTTCTTTCAAATAGAAAATCTGCCATTCCCATCTCCAAAATCAGTCGTAGCTCAAAAAGGTTTTTTAAAATACCTGTGCCAAGAAGGCTGGGGTCCAAGACACGGGAAAAATTATTTATAATATCGGGCTCTGTAAGTACCATACCCCGGTGTTTTTTAGATTCTACCAGTCCCAGAGTTCTTAACCTTAATAGGGCTTCTCTTATCACCGTTCGACTAACACCCAGAGATTCCGAAAATTCCAGCTCTTTCGGGATAGGGTCTCCAGGTTTTAAGTTATTATTTTTAAAAAATTCTAATAGCCGTATTTCCACTTTATCAACAAGGGAAAGCGTATCAATTGGTTTTAAATTCTTCATAGTTTGCAAATATCCCGAAAAGACTAAGAAATAAAAATATTTTATAAAAAATAAGATAATAAAATAATAAAGATATAACTAATTTTTATATTCGTATTATGTTATACATATGTTATGAGATCAAATTTATATAAGACTGCACTTTTAGAAAATGTTATTCCTTTTTGGAGTAAAAATTCAATTGATAAAGATTTTGGAGGTTATTTTTCCTGTCTAACCAGGGAAGGTAAAGTTTATGATACAGATAAGTTTGTTTGGCTTCAGGGAAGACAAGCCTGGATGTATTCTTATTTGTACAACAATCTTGCTCAAAATGAGCAATGGCTCGAAATTGCCAAAAATGGTATCGATTTTTTATGTAAACACGGAATGGATGAAAATGGAAATTTCTATTTTTCCTTAACCCGTGAAGGTGAGCCGCTTATTTCGCCCTACAACATCTTTTCTGACTGCTTTGCCACCATGGCATTTGGGCAATATGCAAAAGCCACCGGGGATAAGCAAATTGAAGAATTGGCAAGAAAAACGTACTATAATATTCTGGAACGCCGTAACAATCCAAAGGGTAAATACGAAAAATCTACCGGAAACAGAGCCTTGCGAAATTTTTCCCTGCCTATGATTTTATCGAACCTTGTTTTAGAACTGGAATCTGTTTTGCCTGAAGAAGAGGTGAACAGGCGAATTGATGATAGCGTTACGGAAGTGATGGATATTTTTCTTCAGGAAGACGGACTTATCTACGAAAACTTAAATCCTAATGGTTCATTTTCAGATAGTTTTGAAGGTCGCCTTATAAATCCGGGGCACGGTATTGAGGCTATGTGGTTTATGATGGATATTGCGGAAAGAAAAAATGATAGGAAATTATTGGACAAAGCCATACAGGTAGTTTTAAATACCCTGGAGTTTGGTTGGGACAAAGAATATGGCGGAATCTTCTATTTTCTTGATGTGAAAGGATATCCTCCTCAACAGCTGGAATGGGATCAAAAACTATGGTGGGTGCACCTGGAAGCACTGGTGGCACTTGCAAAGGCTTACAGTTTAACCGGTGACCAAAAAAATTGGGATTGGTATAAAAAGGTTCATGACTACGCCTGGACTAGATTTTCGGATAAGGAAAATGGTGAATGGTTTGGTTATTTAAATCGGCAGGGGGAACCACACCTTACTTTAAAAGGTGGAAAATGGAAAGGTTGCTTCCATGTACCCAGGGCTATGTATCAATGCTGGAAAGCCTTCCAACAAATTGAAAGTAACGCTCCAACTTCAAAATAATTTAGGTAATCACAAAACTTCATTCCTGAATCAAAAAGAAAACTTAAAAAATTATGAAGTATAAATTTTTAGTTTTCTTTTTGATAATTATATTTATGCGAAATTTTTATTTAGAAAGTTAATTATGAGAAAAATTATTACCTCCTTATTTTTAACCATGAGCATTATATCCTGCGATACATCGAAATCTTACGAGGAATTTGCTAAAGTTGAAAATAAAAAGCAGGATTATGCTATAATTCCGCTTCCGCAAAAAATGGAAACTTCAAAAGGGGTTTTTATTGTTGATGAACATACTAAAATTCAGGTAAGCCAGGATTTAAGTCAGGAAGGTCAATTTCTTTCAGACTATATTGAAGAAGTGACCGGTATTGCTCCTGAAATAAAATTGAATGAAAAGGAGGTAGAACGAAGCATCAGTCTTAAAATTTCAACTGATTTTGATAGGGATGAGGCATATAATTTAATAGTTACACACGAAAAGGTTGTAGTTGAAGGTGCTTCTGCTAAAGGCGTTTTTTATGGAGTACAAACACTTAAGCAACTATTACCATTACAATCTGAAATTGATGCTGAATCTGCAGAAATAGCTATTCCTGCCGTAACTATTTCAGATGCACCGGCATTTGACTATAGGGGTATGCATCTGGATGTAGCTCGACATATGTTTCCCGTAGAATTTATTAAAAAGTATATAGATCTTATAGCGATGCATAAAATGAATACTTTTCATTGGCATTTAACCGAAGATCAGGGGTGGAGAATTGAAATAAAACAATATCCAAAACTTACCGAAATAGGCTCTATTCGAAAAGAAACGATGATCGAGAAGAACTTTGATCCTTATAAAGGTGATGGTGAAGAATATGGCGGGTATTACACGCAAGAGGAGGTTAAAGATATTGTGGCCTATGCAGCCAAAAGACACGTGACTGTGATTCCTGAAATAGAATTACCTGGGCATTCTCGTGCAGTCTTGGCCGCTTATCCAGAATTAGGGAATGGTACCGGGCCTTATGAAGTGGCGACAAAATGGGGTGTTTTTAAAGAGATTTTAGCTCCAAAAGAAGAAACTTTTGAATTCCTTGAAAATGTTTTAACCGAAGTTATGGAATTGTTTCCAAGCGAATATATTCATATTGGTGGAGATGAAGCGCCAAAAACAGAATGGGAACAAAGTGCCCAGGCACAGGAAGTGATAAAGCGAGAAGGTCTTAAAGATGAACATGAACTGCAAAGTTATTTTATTAGAAGAATTGAAAAATTCTTAAATGAAAATGGTCGTCAAATAATTGGCTGGGATGAAATTCTTGAAGGTGGCCTGGCACCTAATGCCACTGTAATGTCCTGGAGAGGCAACCAGGGGGGTATTGAAGCAGCCAAACAAAAGCATAATGTGGTAATGACTCCAAATACCCATTTGTATTTTGACCACTATCAATCCGACCCCGAAACTGAACCTTTGGCTATTGGAGGTAATTCTACAGTGTCTCATGTTTATTCTTTTGATCCTGTTCCCGAAGAATTATCAGCGGGGGAAGAAAAGTATATTTTAGGAGCTCAGGCCAATGTTTGGACCGAGTATATGAAAGATTCAGATTACGTAGAATATATGGTTTTGCCCAGGATGACTGCTTTGTCTGAAGTAGTATGGACCTATCCTGAAGAGCGAAACTGGGATGAGTTTAAAGCACGCTTAGTCGAGTTTAAAAAGCTTTATGACCAAATGGATTTAAATTATGCCACACACGTTTTTGATGAGGTGAATAATGAAGAAAATACACTGGCAGATGAATAGAAGAACTTTTGTGAAGCAAAACATAGCAGCATCAGCTCTTGCAGGCCTTGGATCGGTTGGTGCTTATGCCGCCAATATTTCTGAAAATAACTTTTCGAACCAAAAGAAATTTAATCTTAACTATGCGCCACACCTGGGTATGTTTAGGGAACATGCCGGTGATAATCCTATAGACCAGTTAAACTTTATGGCCGATGAGGGCTTTACAGCCTTTGAAGATAATGGTATGAAAGGAAGGGATAAAGCACTTCAGAAAGAAATGGCAGCTACCATGGCTAAGAGAAATATTCAAATGGGCGTATTTGTAGCGCATACTATTTACTGGACAAAGCCAAATCTCGCTAGTGGCGATAAGAATTTGAGAGAAGAATTCTTAAAAGAGGTTAGGGAATCTGTAGAGGTGGCTAAACGTGTAAATGCAAAATGGATGACGGTAGTGCCCGGGTATATAGACCAACGGCAAAATATGCAATATCAAACGGCCCATGTGATCGAGTCACTTAAAAGGGCTACCGATATTCTAGAGCCTCATAACTTAACAATGGTTTTAGAGCCTCTCAATTTCAGGGATCATCCCGGTTTATTTTTAAGCGAATCACCTCAGGCGTACCAAATTTGTAAAGCTGTTGATAGCCCAAGCTGTAAGATCCTTTTTGATGTTTACCATCAACAAATCCAGGAGGGGAATTTAATTCCAAATATTGAAGCTACCTGGGATGAGATAGCCTACTTTCAGGTAGGTGATAATCCTGGAAGGAAAGAGCCTACAACCGGTGAGATTAATTATAAAAATGTTTTTAAGTTTATCCATTCTAAAGGCTTTGAAGGGATTGTAGGTATGGAGCATGGGAATTCCAAGAAGGGAAAGGAAGGGGAAAAAGCAGTAATTGAAGCTTACAAACACAGTGATAATTTTTAATAATGAATTATAGATATCTGTTAATATGCTGTTTAATGCTAGTTTCATTAAAGTTTTACAGCCAGGAAAATTTAAAAGCTTATGTTCAGGGAATTTCCGGAACCGATCTTAGTATTGATATGGTTGCCATTCCTGAAGGAATATTTTTAATGGGGAGCGATCCTGAAGAATTTGGGCATTATAAAGATGAGGCCCCTTTACATAAAGTTAAAATAGATCCATTTTGGATGTCATCAAAAGAAATTACCTGGAAGCTCTATAAGCTCTATCTGGAGCGCCCCTTAGGTGATCTACCTTCAGAAGATAAGGCGAATAAGCCAACCATAAAAATTGATGCTGAATCTGGAGCCACTATGCTTTCAAAGAAGGCTAGCGATGTAAATATAAAAGTTGATGCCGTTTCGGGTGCTACCATACCTTATGTAGATATGAGTTTGGGAATGGGCACAGGAGATGGGATGCCGGTGGTGAATATCACCTATTTGGCTGCGCAAAAATTTTGCAAGTGGCTTTCAGCTAAAACCGGTTACTTTTACAGGCTTCCCACCGAAGCCGAATGGGAATATGCCGCAAGGGCAGGGAGCCAAACGGCCTATCACTTTGGGGATTCTCCCGAAAATTTGGGAGATTATGCCTGGTTCTATGAAAATAGCGATGGGCATTATCACGCTGTAGGAACTAAAAAACCTAACTCGTGGGGGCTTTATGACATGCATGGGAATGTAGCCGAATGGACATTAGATGCTTACGATTCCGAAACTTATAAAAATCGCTCTGGACTAACTAAAAACCCCTTTGAAATTCCGAATGAAGAATATCCGCACAGCGTTCGTGGTGGTTCATATTATGACGATGCCGAATATTTAAGGAGTGCAGCAAGATTAGCTTCTTCTGAAAATTGGAAAATGCGCGACCCACAATTTCCAAAAAGTAAGTGGTGGAATACAGATGCTGCTTTTGTAGGTTTTAGGATTGTTCGCGATCCCAACCCACCATCTGAAGAAGATAAAGCTAAATATTGGGGCAATGAAAATCCCTAAAGTTTTAAAAGAATATTAAATGCACCACTTTAGAATTAAATTATGAAAAAGAATAAACCAAATACTTCTCAATTATATAAGAATTCCCGCAGAACGTTTTGTAAAAACACCGCTTTATTCACTGCAGGAATGATGATGCCCGCTATGGAAATGAACGCCATGTATAACGTGTTTAACGATAAAAAATTAAAATTGGCCCTGGTGGGTTGTGGCGGGCGCGGCACCGGAGCTGCAAACCAGGCTTTAAAAGCAGATGACAATGTTGAATTGGTTGCTATGGCAGATGCTTTTGAAGACAGATTAACAGGAAGCCTGGCTCAGTTGGAAAAAGAATTTTCTGGTTCAGATAAAGTTAAGGTTAAAAAACAAAACTGTTTTACCGGTTTTGATGCTTATAAAAAGGCCATAGACCTTGCTGATGTTGTAATTTTAACCACTCCTCCCGGCTTTAGACCTTATCATTTTGAATACGCTATAAATGCAGGAAAACATGTGTTTATGGAAAAACCGGTAGCTACAGATGTACCGGGGATAAGAAAGGTGCTGGACGCAGCTAAAATAGCTAAAGAAAATAAACTAAATGTTGTAGTTGGCCTACAGAGAAGATATCAGAGAAACTATATAAAGACAGCAGAACAAATTAAACAGGGTGAAATTGGTAAAATCTTATCTGGGCAGGTTTATTGGAACAGTAGTGGGGTGTGGGTAAAACCAAGACAGGCAAATCAATCTGAAATGGAGTACCAAATGCGCAATTGGTATTACTTTAATTGGCTTTGTGGAGATCATATTTTAGAACAACATATTCATAATATTGATGTGGCAAACTGGTTTATTGGTGAGTACCCTATATCGGCCCAGGGAATGGGAGGAAGACAGGTAAGAACAGGACCCGATCATGGAGAGATTTTTGACCATCATTTTGTGGAATTTAAATATCCCGGTGGAGCCGTAATCTCCAGTCAATGTAGGCACCAACCCGGTACCATGTCTAAAGTAGGAGAAGGCTTCCAGGGTACTAAAGGTATTGTTGAAACCAATGATGCTGGTGTGGCGAAGTTAGTTGATTTTCAAGGAAATGATATTTTTAGATATAGAAGTAGAAACGATCCAAATCCTTATCAGGAAGAACATAATAAATTATTTGAGTCAATTAGAAATGGCGAAGTAATAAGTGATGCCGAAAACGGGGCTAAAAGTACTATGGCTGCAATTATGGGACGTATGGCAACCTACTCTGGGCAGTTTATTAAATATGAGGAAGCGATAAAATCTAATTTGCAACTGGTGCCTGAAGATTTATCCTGGAATTCAACGCCACCCGTAACACCAAATTCCGATGGGCATTATACAATCCCTACACCCGGGAAAACAAGAGTAATTTAGTTTTTTTCAGTTGATGCTACCGGTTATTGGATTATTTCAGTAACCGGTTTTTTTTTAATTGTAAAGACCTGGTTTTATAATTTTATTGGCACCGCCAAAGGGTGTAATACCCCGAGGCTTGCCCCGAGGTAGTTTACTCATTGCAGCTACTATAGTCAGGTTTTTAAATACAGTAAACATCATATTTAAACTTTTAAAAAGTGAAAAAAATCTTTTCGGTACTTTGTATGTTATCGGTTTTTCCGGCCTTGGCACAAATAGAAATATCCGAAATTTTTACAAGTAATATGGTGCTTCAGCGGGATAAACCAATAAAAATATGGGGAAAGGGCGTGCCCGGTGATAAATTGCAGGTCAATTTTTTAAATGAAACCGCAAAAGCTTCGGTAAGAGCCGATTCTACCTGGCAAATCGTCTTTAAAAAACAGCAAGCCACCACAAAACCCCAAACTCTTGTGGTTAAGTCTTCAGAAGAAAAGATAATCCTTACTAATATTCTTGTAGGCGATGTATGGCTACTTATAGGTCAGTCTAATATGGAGTGGCCTATGGGGGTCGAAATGCATTATGAGGAAGCTAAAAGGGAAGCTAAAAATCCTAATCTACGCTTTTTTAATCCAACTTTTATTGGCAAAAATATTTACGGAACTCCCTATGATAAAGACCAATTAAATAGCCTGAACAATAACATTCTTTTTCAGGAATCAAAATGGGAGGAAAGCGATAGTTCTTCTTTTAAGGATATGAGTGCGGTAGGTTATTATTTTGGTCGGGAAATAGTAAAGGCCGAAAATACCACTATAGGATTGATGAATTTAGCTATTGGTGGTGCACCCATTGAAGCTTTTATTGATATACAGGCGCTAAAAAAGAATAAACAATTTGCTGCTAAAACAAAGGGAAACTGGTTGAAAAATGATGCGCTCCCGGTTTGGATACGAGAACGCGGAATGCAAAATGTTGGACATAGCCAGGCTGTAAATAACCATGCTTACAAGCCCGGTTTCGCATTTAAAACGGGGGTGAAACCTATTTTAAAAATGCCAATAAAGGGTATTTTGTGGTATCAGGGTGAAAGCAATGCCCAGGAAATGGCAAGAGTAAATGAATATCCCGAACTTCAAAAACTATTGATTAAGGATTATAGAAAGCAATGGAGAGATAAGAATTTACCCTTTTACTGGGTACAATTGTCTTCTATAGATACTACTAATTATGATTCCCATTATTGGCCTGAATTTAGGGATGGACAAAGAAAACTTCTAAACGAGCTGGAACATGTTGGAATGGCGGTGAGCAGCGATGTTGGAAATAGGAATGATATCCACCCCCGTAATAAAAAAGCCGTTGGAAAAAGGCTTGCTCGATGGGCCTTAAAAAATGAATATGGAGAAGATATTATAGTTTCTGGCCCGCTTCCTCAAAAAGCGGAATATAAAAATGGAAACATTATTGTTGAATTTAAATATACCGCGAAAGGTTTACAAACTTTAGATGAGAAAGCTGTTCGTGGGTTCTCTATTGATGGCAAAACGGAACTAACGGGAGAAATTAAAGACAAAAAAATAATAGTTCCCAGTGCCGAAAAACCTGAGTATATTTACTACAATTGGCAGGCCTATACAATTGGCAACCTGGAAAACTCTGAAGAATTACCGGTATCTACATTTAAAATAGAGGTTATAGAAAAATGATTAATTGAATTTAGGTAAAAGTATACCCTCTAAATTTTTGATTTATTGATACCACCAAAGGGTATAGTACTCCCGAAGTAGCCTCGAAAAATAATTTTTTTTAAGCTTTGTTTATTTGCAGTGAGTTACTTTGCTTAAGTATTACGCCTTTCTGTAAGTTTTTAAATATTCCTATCTAGTCTTAATTGGTATGCTAACTTAAATTATTTGTGTTTCTCAAGTTTAGTACAATTCTCCCTGTTTTTTGTTAGTTTATACATTGTAAAAAGTCTTTTTGAAGTCATTATTAATTAATCTATGAGACTGAAAATCTTATATTGTAAATGTATTTTAAGATTTTTTAAAGAATAAGCTGGTTTATATGTATAACATAATACAAAATTAGTATCTTAGGCCAAAAAATATAGTATATGCATATTCGTCTTTTTTTGGTTTTTAGTCTATTTTTTGTTCTTACGGCTCCTTCGTTAACGGGTCAAACTAATGATAAAATAGAATTTAGTTGGAATTCGTTACCCGACTTACCTTTAGAAAAAGGATTGAACGGAAGCTTTACCGGGATTCATAATGATGCATTGATAATTGCGGGCGGAGCTAATTTTCCGGATCGTTCTGTTTGGGATGGAGGTGATAAGGTTTATTACAATAGTATTTATGTACTTGAAAAGGATAAAAGTGAATTTAACTGGATAAATGTAGGTAAAAGCCTTTCTAAGCCAATGGCTTACGGCGCTTCAGTAACAACCAGTGAAGGTTTATGGTGTATTGGGGGGATGAACAAAGAGGGGGTTTACAAAGATGTTTTTCTTTTAAAATGGGATGCGAAAGCTAAACAGCTTTTGGTTGAAGAAAAACCATCTTTACCGGTTCCATTGGCAAATATGGAAGCAAGCCTAATTGGCGACAAAATTTATGTTGCAGGGGGACAAAAGGAGCCGGGGGGTAAGGCTACAAAAGCTTTTTACTCGTATTCAGATCTCCAGGGTTGGAAACAACTGGAAGATATTCCCGGCAAAGGTCGTATTCAACCGGTGGTAATTGCTCAAAACAATGGAAAGACCAATGTGGTTTATGTTTTTAGTGGTACTCATTACGACCCCGGTGCCGAAGATCCCAACGAGTTTTTGTCAGATGTATGGCAATACAATCCCTTGTCAAAAAAATGGATAGCCAAGGGCGATGTCCCTTCAAATGAAACCCCCGGGTTAGACGGCGGTTATATCGGGGCTGCTCCGGCAACCAAGCTAGGAGATGCGCATATTTTGATCTTTGGAGGGGCAGGAGGTGAAAATCAACTATACAAAGAGAGACTTCAGCTACAAAATCAACTAAAAGCGCTTCAACAACAAAACCTTGATTCTTCTATTGTGGCCACTAAAATCGATTCGCTATCCCAGGCAATTTCAGAGAACTTTCAAAACACTTCTTTTTCAAAAACTATTTGGGCCTATCACACGATTACCGATACCTGGACCAAAAGAGGTGAAATTCCGGGTAAAACTCAAGTAGTGGCAAAAGCCCTACAGTGGGAAGACGATATTATTATTCCGTTAGGGGAGCTTAGCCCCGGAGTACGTACATCAGCTATCCATAAAATTAATGTGACTCCTCGTGAAACAGATTTTGGATGGATTAATTATACAACCTTAATTGCATATTTGGCTTTAATGATTGGAATTGGGTGGTATTTTTCAAGAAGAAATAAAAGTACTTCCGATTATTTTTTAGCAGGAGGTAGAATACCATGGTGGGCGGCCGGTTTGAGTATTTATGCTACTATGCTAAGTGCTATTACCTATCTTTCCCAACCGGCACTGGCATTTAGTTACGATTGGCAAGCTTATCTCGGTTACTTTACCATTTTACTTATCGTGCCCCTTATTATAACCTTTTATCTGCCATTTTTTAGAAAGTTGAATATTACAACTGCCTACGAATATCTTGAAAAACGCTTTAATATTGTAATTAGGATGTTTGGAAGTGGTTCTTTTGTGCTGTTTCAATTGGCTAGAATGGGAATTGTTGTTTACTTACCTGCACTTGCTCTATCTACTGTAGTTGGCATAGATATTTATTCGGCCATTATTATTATGGGGATATTAGCTATTGTTTATACTGTAATGGGAGGTATAGAGGCGGTTATTTGGACCGATGTTATTCAGGTAATTGTACTTATTGGTGGTCTTATTCTTGGCCTTATTTATATAGCGGTAGATATTGGTGATGTAAGCTATATTTTTTCTACGGCATATGAAGATAGTAAATTTCAACTTTTCGACTTTAGATGGAGCTATACCGAAGTGGTAACCTGGTCTTTATTTTTAGGAACTTTTGCCCTTAATTTTGCTCCGTACACCACAGATCAGGCGGTAGTACAGCGTTATTTAACGACTTCAAATGAAAAAGAAGCCAGAAAAAGTATATGGATGAACGGGATTGTTTCTATTCCGGCAGGATTGCTAATTTTCCTAATGGGAACTTTCCTGTATGTTTATTTTAGGGATAATCCCGAATTTTTACAGGTAGGAATGCAAAACGACGGAATATTCCCTTTATTTATTGCAGACCATCTTCCTCCGGGAGTAGCCGGTTTGGTGATTGCCGGAATTTACTCTGCAGCTATGTCTAGCCTTGACAGTAGTATGCATAGTGTTTCTACCGTAATTACAGTAGACTTTTATAAACGATTTAATAAGAATCATACAGAAGTTACCACTATGAAAGTTGCCAGGTGGGTAACCATTACGGTTGGTGTACTGGGAACTTCGGTTGCTGCGTTTATGGCAGCTTATCCAATTGCTTCGCTATTTTTCTTTTTTCAGGAAATAGTAGGTCTTTTTGGAAGTGCTCTGGCGGGAGTGTTTATGCTGGGGATTTTCTTTAAAAAAGCCAATTGGGTGGGTACCTTGATTGGGGCAGTACTTAGTGTGGCTTCTTTAGTGCTCGTTAAATATTATACGCCTATTAATTTTTATATTTATCCGCTTATCGCCATTCCGGTTTGTGTAATAGGGGGCTATTTGGCTAGTTTGATATTTAAGGTTGAAGACAATAATAATTCTAAAGACCTGGTTTATCATAAAAACTTAAAACAAAATCAATTATAGAAATGAAAAGTTTTCTAAGCTTGGTTTTATTGTTATGCTTTGGCATTTCAATAGGGCAGAATGAGGTAGAATTAGATTGGTATAATACAGCAGAAATGGAGCTTGGTGGAAAAGTGAAGGCTTCTACATCTAATCCTTATCAGCGCTTTCCCGATTCTATGCAAAACCTGGTAAGAAAAAGAGTTTGGGAGTTATCTAAGAACCCTTCCGGTGTTTATGTTGATTTTGAGACCGATGCTTCTCGGGTTATTGTTAAATATGTGGTGAATGGGCCATTACAATTTCCGCATATGCCTGCTACCGGCGTTAGTGGGGTAGATTTGTATCTCTCTCAAGATAATACCTGGAAATGGCTTAAGGGCCGTTACCAATTTCAGGATACCATTTCATATCATTATCGGTTAAAAGATACTGTAAATGGCATAAAGCATAATCTACGTTTATATCTGCCGCTTTATAATACTGTTTCCTATATGGAGATTGGTGTGGATAAAGATTCATTTTTTAGAAATGTGCCGGTTAATAATCAGGCACCCATTGTGATATACGGAACGTCCATTACCCAGGGGGCGTGCTCGGGAAGACCTGGTACTACCTGGACTACTTTTTTATCACAAAAAATTGATATTCCGGTTTTTAATTATGGTTTTTCTGGGAATGGGAAACTGGAGAAAGAGGTTATTAATTACCTTTCACAACTAGAGGCAGAAGTTTTTGTTTTAGATTGTCTCGCAAACTTTAATCCCGGCCAGAGTTTGGATGCCGAAGAAGCTAAAAAGCGACTTATAAAAAGTGTGGAGGCCCTTCGGAAATTAAACCCTGAAACACCAATAGTGCTTACAGATCATGCAGGCTACCCCTATGGTGAAGTATATAATCCCGAAAAAAAGAAATATCAATTGCTAAACAAGGCAAATAGGGAAGCTTTTGAATTCCTGGAAAGAAAAGGCTATAGGGATATTTACCTTTTGGAAAATGAAGATCTTGGTTTAGATCAGGATGATTTTATAGATGGGGTGCATCCCAATGACGCCGGAATGAAAAAGTATGCCGAGGCTTATGGTCGATTATTATTGAAAATAGTTAATTGAAAAAATACTTAGCATTAACACTTGTTAATCGATTCAGCCCTAATGGCAGGTTATTGGTCTAAATTTCTTTTTTGTGATACTGAATTTAGCAATATTTAGACTCAGGTTGATAAAATTTTAAGCTTGTCCAAAGCTGCTGATTTAGTATGAGTAAATATCTTTTTTAAAACACCTTACTTGAAATAAAAGAATTAATCGAAATAAATAAGAATGTTTAAATTAAAAAGAAACCGGATTTTAGCTTATTTAAGTCTTCTGGTAGTGCTAATGATAAACCAAAATACGCACAGTCAGGATGCATATTACCTTAATCCTGAAAAAAATCAGGAAAATAGGGAGCCTATGCGGGCTTATTATATGGTTTTTGAAAATGAAGCTTTAGCAGAAACAAAAAACTGGAAGGCCTCAGAAAATTACATAAATCTTAATGGAGCCTGGGATTTTAAATGGTATAAAAGCCCTAAACAAGTACCAGATAATTTTTATGCTTCCGGGATTAACGAGATATCCTGGGAAAAGTTTCAAATACCGGCAAATTGGGAAGTACATGGTTATGGTATTCCTATTTATGTAAACGCCACCTACGAATTTGATAATCTTATAGAGGTTGATCCTCCGAAAATTCCTTTAGATCATAATCCAACCGGAATTTATCGTCGCAGCATTGAAATTGGTGAAAATTGGGAAGGTAAAGATGTGTTTTTGCACGTAGGCGCGGCAAAATCAAATCTTCAGGTATGGGTAAATGGAGAGTATGTTGGTTATGGAGAAGACTCTAAATTATCTCAGGAGTTTGATATCACCCCCTATGTTAAAACCGGCGAAAATGTAGTTGTTATGAAGGTTATGCGCTGGAGTGACGGCTCTTACTTGGAAGGACAGGATTACTGGAGAATGAGCGGTATTACCCGTGATACTTACCTTTTTGCAAGAAAAAAAGTAAGGTTGCAGGATTTCACCATCAACACTAACCTGGATGCAAATTATAAAGATGCAAGCTTAAGTATTATCCCTGAATTCACCGAAATCCCTAAGCGCGATAAGCATAAATTGGAAATTGTCCTTGAAGGTGAAAACGAGAAAATCTACAGCTCAGAAAAAAGTATAAGCGAGTGGCAGGAATTGGGAAAAATTGAAATAGATGTTCAAAATCCCGATAAATGGACCGCCGAAACCCCTAATCTTTATAAACTAAGCTTTAAACTAAAAGATAAAAAAGGAAAACTACAGGAGGTGATTGAACAACAAGTAGGTTTTAGGGAAGTTGAAATCATAAACGGACAGTTATTGGTGAATGGGAAACCTGTTCTTTTAAAAGGGGTTAACAGGCACGATACAGACCCTACCACGGGGCAGGTGGTTTCTCGTGAACGTATGCTTCAGGATGTTAAGGTTCTTAAGGAATTTAATTTTAATGCAGTTAGAACTTCGCATTATCCTAACGACCCCTATTTTTATGAGCTTTGTGATAAGTACGGACTTTATGTAGTAGATGAAGCGAACATAGAATCTCACGGAATGGGATATGCGCTTACCAGGACACTTGCAAATAATCCCGATTGGAAAGAGGCACATCTAGAACGATTGGAGCGAATGGTAGAAAGAGATAAAAACCATCCCTCAATCATAATTTGGAGTATGGGAAATGAAGCTGGAAATGGATATAACTTTTATGCGGGTTACGACCTGATTAAAAAATTAGATTCAAGCAGGCCGGTACAACATGAGCGTGCTATTGTTCCCGGGCAGCCAAAAGGGCAAATGAATGTAGAATGGAACACCGATATTATTCCGCCTATGTATCCTTCTATAGACGATATGAAGCAATATGCCGAAAGTAACCCCAATATGGATAGGCCGTATATTATGTGTGAATACGCACATGCTATGGGGAATAGTATTGGGAACTTTGTAGAGTATTGGGATTTTATTAGAAACCATAAGAACTTTCAGGGAGGGTTTATTTGGGATATGGTAGATCAGTCTATTTATAAAACATTAGATGATGGTACCAAAATCCTGGCGTATGGTGGAGATTTTGGTCCGAAAGGAACCCCAAGTGCCAATAACTTTTTGAATAATGGGGTATTTAGTCCGGAAAGGGATCCAAATCCACATGCCTGGCAGGTTAAAAAGGTGCAGCAGGAAATTCACACAAAATTGAAAGATAAATCTGGGAAAATTAGCGTTTATAACGAGCAGTTCTTCCGCGATCTTTCAAATGTGAAGCTTAATTGGGAAGTTGCCTTAGACGGAAAAATAGTAGCATCTGGCGAAATAGTGGAGTTTAATGTTGCTCCACAGGAAACTAAAGAATTTGAAATACCGGTAAATATAGAAGGGAAAGAGTTTAAAGAAGCTCTTTTAAACATTTCTTATACCCTTAAAGAAAAAACTGAACTTTTAAAGAGAGGTCATATAATTGCAGAGGAACAATTAACATTGGAGGAAAGGAAAACTTCAGTGTTGGATATAGTTCCCGTTGAAGGTTTAAAGGCTGAAAATAGCAATACAGAATTAAGCTTTACTTCAGAAGAAGCAAGTTTTGTTTTTGATAAAGAAACAGGCTTTTTAAAAGAATATAAAGTTAATGGGAAAAATATAATCAAAGAAGGTTTTGCGCTTCGACCTAACTTTTGGAGAGCTCCTGTAGATAACGATTACGGGGCAGGATTGCAAGCAAAACTAAGGCCCTGGAAAGAAGCTGCCGAAAATTTGGAACTTAAAAGTTTGAAGCAAAATCATGAAAACGGCATTCTTAACGTAATGGCCAGCTATAGGTTAGAAGAAGTACATGCCGATCTAAAACTTCACTATAAACTAAATGCAGCGGGAGAAATTCTGGTAGATTTTAAATTGAATATTGATGAAGATCAGGAGGTTCCTATGATTTTTAGGGTAGGAATGAAGGTGGCTATGCCTTCAGGCTTTGATAATTTGAAGTATTATGGTCGCGGACCTTACGAAAGCTATGCTGATAGAAAGGAAAGTGCGCTCATTAAAGTTTATGACCAAAGCGTAGATGAGCAATATTATCCATACATTCGTCCGCAGGAAACCGGTAATAAAAGCGATGTACGTTGGTTAATTTTAGAAGGAAGTGGTATTAATTTGAATATAACCGCTAACAAGCCTTTTAATTTTACAGCCCTAAATTATCTTATGGAAGATCTTGACGATGGAGAAAAACGTGAACAAAGACACGCTGGCGAGATTAATAAAAGAGAGCTAACAAATCTTTTTATAGATGCTGCACAAATGGGGCTTGGAAGTATTAACAGTTGGGGTAGGTTGCCTTTAAAAAAGTACTGGTTAACAAATAAGGAATATAACTACAGCTTTAAGATAAGTCCAGAGTAAAGTACTATTGAAGACCTTACCAACTTTTATAATTGTGAGTTTTCATTTTGTGAATAAATTTAAATCAAAATAAATATTAAATAAAGTATACAATAATGCTTAAATCTATAGTTAAAAATTGTTTGAGCCTAGCTTTTGCACTTATAATTACTCCTGTTTTGGCGCAGGAGGTAAAAACAATTAGTGTGTTTGATGAAGTGCCTGTAAATTTTAATGGGGAAAAGAAAAATATTGCCAATGTGGAGTATCTACAGTCCGGGCGTATTATTTTAAAGAAAATCAATGTTCCCAAATATCCCAGGGGTACTGATGTAAAGGTTAAAGTAACAGTGAAATCTGCCGGCGATCGTTGGGATAAATCTGGATCTCTATTTGTAATTCCAAATCCAGATAAGCTAGACTTTATTGATGTAGCGAAAGGAAATGCTTCTTACCCGAAAGAGGCAGGACGTGGTGAATACCCGGGAATTAAATTGGGAGGAGATTATGAGCCTGCATTGGAGGTTTTAAGGTTTATGACTCCTTTTGGAGTGGGATACTACAGTGATGAAGAAAAGAATCCAAACATAAAGTATAATAGGCCTGTTTATGTTCCAAGGTGGGAAGATGAAGTGTCCTGGGAGATGGATGTTTCTCAGTTAGAAAGCGAGCTTACCGGTGAAATACTTATAGGGGCCTGGATAGATACCTGGACGCCTGAGGGTTATACGATTAGTGTCGATTTTGAGTATTCTGGGCGTGAGTTAAGTAAGAAGATTGTAAAGCCATTGGTAAATACTGTTTATTATGCAGGACAAAAACATCCCGACCTTTTTGCTTTTAGTCCGCTAAAAGCAGAGTTTGAATTACCGGAGAAAGCTAAAAACGCTAAGCTTTATTACATTACAACCGGTCATGGTGGACATAGTGGTGGTGATGAATTTATACAGTTGAGAAATACGGTGAAATTCAATTCTGATACCGTTTTAGATACCATTCCATGGAGAGACGACTGCGCAAGCTTTAGAAGGTTTAATCCATCTTCTGGCGTTTGGATTCGTAAAGATTCAGCCCGAGCTTATAATAGACAGGGAGAGAAAGTTTTTAGTGAGGTTCAGGAGCGTTTGGCTTCTTCAGATTTATCGAGGTCTAATTGGTGTCCGGGTTCAAAAGTGACACCTTATGAGTTAGATCTTGGAGATTTGAAAGCGGGAAAACATGAGTTGTTAATTGATATTGATGCCACCCCAGTAGACGGAGATAAACTGAATCACTGGTTGGTTACTGCGTATCTTGTTTATGAAGAATAAGCTATAGGTAGATTTATATCAATTCTAAAAATTAAGGCGGGACAAAACAGGTGCTAACCTATATTTGTCCCGCTTTCTTATGTGATTTTGATTTTTTGTTTAAGGGGGAATCCTACTTCAGCTTTAATAAAATTAAATTTTAAATGTTTTTAATTGCTGTTATTGGGGTAATAGAGTTAATCTAAGGCTTTTAGTTTTGTTCGTTTTTTAAGATTTTTTTAGTATTCAGGTAATGCACCGCTAGCAAGTTAGAAATTGGATTTAGTAGTCTAGATTATATTGATTTATTGGATATTAAACTTTTGTTTTAACCTTCGATTTCCAATAAAAGGAATATAAAACTTTACGGTCTTCGTGCATTTTAGCTATAAATGAAGCTTTAAGTAGGTTAAACGATAACGTTTTCGTTTGTCCAGCGATTGAAATGTGTTGTCAGTCGAAATTATTATTGATATTTAAAATTAATATCAATTTTTGGTTAAAATTAAGAAAACAAGGTTTTTGCCTTGTGATTAAATTTAACTAAAACTTATAGTGTAATGAACAGAAAATTATTCTTGTTTGCTTGTTTATTCTTGTGCAGCATTAATTTGATGCTGGCACAAACTCAAACGGTGAGCGGTAGTATTGTAGATGCCGAAAACGGCATGCCGCTTCCGGGAGTCAACGTAATTGAAAAGGGAACTAGCAATGGGGTCTCTTCCGATTTCGATGGAATGTTTAGTATTGAAATTAATGAGGGAAGTACTCTACAGTTTTCTATGCTGGGGTATATAGCCCAGGAAGTTAAGCCCGATGGTTCGGAAATTCAAATTAAATTAGCCCCCGATACCCAGGCGCTTGATGAAGTTGTGGTAACGGCTCTTGGAATTAAGAGAGAGCAGAAATCCCTTGGCTATGCATTACAGGAAGTAGGTGGAGAGGAATTGGTGGAAAGTCGTGAAAGTAATCTTGCTAATGCCTTCACTGGTAAGGTTGCAGGATTAAACGTTGTACGTGGTAGCGGTGGACCTGCTAGTTCTTCTAAAATTGTTTTAAGGGGTAATAACTCCTTGACAGGAGATAACCAGCCACTTATAGTGGTAGATGGGGTGCCTATGGATAACTTCACGGGAGCTGAAAATAATGATTATTTTAATCCCAGTCGGGATACAGGAAATGGCTTGGGTGACATTGATCCTGAGAATATTGAAAGTATGTCGGTTCTTAAAGGTGCTTCTGCAGCAGCTCTGTATGGATCTAGAGCTGGTAATGGGGTGATTTTGATCACAACAAAATCAGGTAAAGCGCAAGAAGGATTGGGTATTACCTATAATGTAAACTTGGGTTTTGAGGAATTATTTTTAACTCCTGATATGCAGAGTTCATTTGCACAGGGAACCAACAATATATATGGTGAAGAATCAACTTTAAGTTGGGGGCCAAAAATTGAAGGACAATTAGTTACAGATTATAACGGACAGGAAGTGCCATTAAGGGCTTATGATAATGTTGGAAATTTCTTTAACACTGGAGTGAGCTTAAATCAAAGTCTCTCTTTTTCACAAAAGGTAAACAATACTTCGGTTTACTCTTCGGTTAGTTATCTCGATAATGAAAGTATGATTCCAGGTGCAGAATTGAACCGAACCAATCTTTTAACAAGGGCAACAACAACTTTTGGTCCCAATGAAAGATGGACTACCGATGTTAAGGTACAGTATATGAATAACAAAGCTACAAACCGTCCTTTAGGTGGAGATAATAGATCGAATGCTTTTTTCACCATGTATAAATTACCAAGTTCAGTAGATATTAGAGATTTTAAGAACCCTAAGGATGAATTTGGGAAAATGACCTGGTTTAATGCAGATCAGGTAAATCCTTATTGGAATGCAAAATATAATACCAATACAGACTCTAGAGATCGTTTTCTATTAAATGGATCTTTAAAATATGAGTTTGCAGACTGGTTGACCGGTGAAATTAAAGGAGGTAGTGATATGTATACTACCAGCACCGAGAAGAAGGTTTACGATGGTAGCCCTATTGTAGATAATGGAATATATAGTCTGGGTAAAAGGACTTTTATGGAGAATAACTTCAGTGCTCTTTTTACTGCCAGAAAGGATGATATTCTAGGTAACTTTGGGGTAAGTGGTTCTTTAGGGGGGAACCTAATGCATCGAAAATCCAGTAGATTAGAAGCTTATGTTGGGGAGTTAGAAGTACCGGATTTCTTTTCTATTAATAATGGGGTAGAAAGAGCTACAGTTGAAGAAGGTTCTACCGAATATAAAATAAACTCTATTTACGGTACTTTCCAGCTTAATTATGACGGATATTTATTTCTAGATCTTACCGGTAGAAACGATTGGTCTTCTTCCTTAAGTAAAGAAAATCGTTCTTTCTTTTACCCTTCTGTAAGCACTTCGGTAGTGCTAAACGATCTTATAAAAGATACTGGTGGTGAAATGCCTGGCTGGATAACATTTAGTAAACTTCGTGCATCTTATGCAGAGGTAGGTAACGATTTGGACCCTTACCAATTGTATAACTCTTATTATTTAGGTAAAAACTCTAATGACAAAACCCTGGCGGGAAGAAATAATGTTTTGTATAACCCAGATTTGCAAAGTGAGTTGATTAAATCATGGGAAGCAGGTTTTGACCTTAGATTTTTAGATAACAGAATAGGTTTAGATTTCTCCTGGTATAAAACAAATGCTACCAGACAATTAATTGAAATAGACCTAAACCCTCTAAGTGGTTATTCTAAGAAGAAAGTTAACGCAGGGGATATTCAGAATCAGGGTATAGAAGTAATGCTTAATGCAACTATTTTAGATAACCCTGAAGGTTTATCTTGGAGTACAAATGTAAACTTCTCTAAGAATGAAAATACACTTAATGAGCTGACACCAGATTTAGATCGTTATAGTTTGGGCGGATATGACAATGTAGAGATTATTGCAGAAGCTGGTTCTGGCTATGGTAATATTTATGGTACTAAATTTAGAAGGGTGGAAGACCAAAATAGTCCTTACTTTGGTAAGCTTATTTTAAATGAGAGCGGTTTGCCATTGGAGTCTGACGGAGACCTGGTTTACTTAGGAAACCAGCAGCCCGATGCTTTAGTGGGATGGAATAACTCTTTTAAATGGAAGCGTTTTAATTTTAGCTTCCTAATTGATGGTAGGTTTGGTGGAGAGATTTTCTCTGGTACAAATGCTGCAATGCAATTGCAGGGAACTGCAGCAAAAACGGTAGTGAACGGACAAAGAGAAGATTTTGTGGTAGATGGGGTTATAGATGTTACTCCAGAGGGAGCAAGTGAAAATGTATATCAGGAAAACCAGGCAGTTGTAAGTCACCAAAATTACTGGGAGGCGGTAGCTGGAGTTGGAAACCTTGGGATAACCGAAGCTAATATTTATGATGCTACTAATATTAGGTTACGAAATATTAACTTAAGCTATGATTTACCGGAAAAATGGGTTGATGTTCTGGCCCTTACAAAAGCTAAAGTTGGTTTAAGTGCTAACAATGTTTGGATGATAGATAGTAATATGAATGGAATTGATCCAGAATCTGTTTTTGCAACAGGTACAAATGCAACAGGTTTTGAAAATGGTTCTTCACCAACATCAAGAAGCTATTTCTTTAATGTATCATTAAGTTTCTAAAAAAATAGATATGAAAAATTATATAAATAAGACATTACTAGCAATCGGATTAGCAGCAGGACTAAGTTCTTGTTCAGATTTTGAAGAGATTAATGAAGATCCTTTTGCAGCCAATGAAGAGCAGGTGCAGGTAGCGTATTTTTTGAATAATGCTATAACTGGAGCTCAGCAAAATCCTCACGTGGCAGAACGCGCATTTGTTTTGTATTGGAAAGCTGCTTCAAGACAGGATAGAACTAACACTTTGCCGGTAGGTAGTGCTAGTGATGGGTGGTCTAACGATTATTTTAATGCGGTATCTGGTTGGTTAAACCATGTGAATACTGGTATTGATATTGCTCATAAGCAAATTGAGGAAGGAAATATTAAGGAATATAGCGAGAATGTTTTGCAAATTTCCAGAATTTGGCGAGTATATCTTATGAGTGAGATGAGCGATAATTTTGGGCCTATTCCAATTGAAGCTTTTCAAGAGGTAAATCCAGAATTTGCAAGTACTAAAGATGTATATTATTATATGCTTGCAGAATTGAAGGATGCAACGGCAAAATTAGATACAGAGTTGTCTGAAAAACCAGATGATGGCTTGGATCCTGCTTTTGGATTCGATTATGATAAGTGGAATAAATATGCGAATTCCATGCGTATGCGTTTAGCTATGCGTTTATCTGAAGTAGACCCTAGCATGGCTCAAAAGGAATTTGAAGAAGCTGCTTCAAATGAGTTTATTCTAAATATGGATGAAGCATTTGCTGTTCAGGAAAAAGGTGGATGGGACGACTTTACCGCACCGATGTCCAGACAGTGGAACGCACAATATCTTTCAGCAACTTTAAATGATTTATTTATTGGGCTTGGTGGAATAGAAAGTACCTCGGTTTTGGGAGAGTCTTTTGCTCCTTATGTAAAGGATAAAGACTATGCAGGTTTGCTTTATGATGAACATTTTGCAACAAAAACCAATGCCCCAAAGGCTGGCTTTTGGTTTGACGGATTGTATAAAGAGATAGATCCGAGAGCTTATAAAGCCTTCGGGATTCCAGGTGATTTTGATGATTCAGAATTTACATTTTATCCAACCTGGACAAGTGATGCCAGAAATACTAAAAGACCTTTAGTAGATGATGCTGGAGAAGTATTAGACTCAATAGATGCTTCTTTTACCTGGAATGCATCGGTTCCGGGAAGTTGGGGTAAAAAAGGAGCCAAAAACTTTTTGTACTCTTATATAGGCACTATTCCAAGAATGAAATTGCCTTTTAGAGATGGAAGTAAGAAAAGAATTTTCTTTGCTCCCTGGGAATCTTATTTTCTGGTAGCTGAAGCTGCTGAAAAAGGTTGGAATACTCCAATGGACGGTAAAACAGCCTATGAAGAAGGAATAAAAGCTAATTTTGCATATTGGGGGCTCTCTAGTATGGTTAATGAGTATCTTTCATCCGAGGAGTATAATAACGCCGGTACTTCTGTAAGTTGGGATCATACTTCAGAACCGCCACAAACTCATAAAATGCGATATAAAAATGGTTATACCGGAGCAGAATCTACTGTTGATATTAAGTATCCTAATAATCATCTATATAAAGACGGTCAGGTTAAAAACGATCATCTAACTAAGATTATAACACAAAAATATATTGCTCACTTTCCATATTTACCATTAGAGGCATGGAGCGATCACAGAAGGTTGGGATTACCATTCTTTCCGAATCCCGCAGTAGAAAACCCACTTCCAGATCATCCAAATTTAAATCAGAGTAATTATATGGAAGTTCATCAGGATTTCTTCCCACAACGTTTAAAGTACCCTTCTGGATTGCGTAATAGCGATAGTGAAGGTTATCAGCAGGCAGTGAATTTCTTAAATGGAGGTGATGATGTGTTTACACCGCTATGGTGGGCACAATCAGAATAATTAAAATGCTTTAATTAATTCTTACTTTTCTAAATTCTAGAAATAAGTAAAGTGTAGAAGGGGTGTCGATTTTAATCGACACCCCTTCTTGTTTTACATAGTTTTTGTTGTGCCTTTATTCTTTGGCCAATGCATGTGTATAGTACTGGAATGTCTAGTTTGAGTGATTTTTTTAGGTTATAAATAAAAAATATTACGAAAACCTAAATGAATACAATAAAAAATTAATATTTTCAGCGTGGAAAGTTGAAAGTTTTGCTTCAACTCGCAATACTTCAATAGGATTAGTTGGTAATTACAAGTATATTTCTAAAATTCAACTCTAATAATTTGGGATATGAAGGGGGATGTCGGGTAAATTACCTCAGGGGAACTCACGAAGGGGCTAACCAACTCGAAGTATGTAAATTCGATTATCTAGTAAATAACAAATCTTAATTTGAATAAAATGTCGTTTCAAATAAAAAAGCAACCAAAACAATATGATGTTTGCATAGTAGGATCTGGAGCAGGTGGTGGTATGGCTGCAAAATTACTGGCAGATGCAGGTTTTAAAATAGCATTGCTGGAAGCCGGTCCAGATTTTGACCCTGCCAATAATGAGCAACGTACCCAACTTAGATGGCCCTGGGAGTCGCCCCGAAGAGGAGCTGGTAGTACCAGGCCTTTTGGTGATTTTGATATGGCTTATGGTGGTTGGGAATTAGAAGGTGAACCCTATACCCAAAATAATAACACCGAATTTTCATGGTTTCGCTCCAGGATGCTAGGGGGAAGAACCAACCATTGGGGACGTATTTCCTTGCGTTTTGGTCCTTTAGACTTTAAAAGAAAGGATTTTGATGGCAAAGGCGATAATTGGCCCATAGGTTATGAAGATGTGAAACCTTATTATGATAAAGTTGATAAGTTAATAGGAGTATTTGGTACTAAAGAAAACCTTCCAAACGAACCAGACGGGTTCTTTTTACCTCCTCCAAAACCAAGACTTCACGAGTTGTATATTAAAAAAGGTGCTACAAAAGCCGGTATCCCTATGATTCCCTCACGTTTGTCTATACTTACCAAGCCTGTTAATAAGGAAAGAGGAGCCTGTTTTTTTTGTAACCAATGCTCAAGATCCTGTATGGCATACGCCGATTTTTCATCATCATCAGTGCTTGTAAAACCGGCTACAGAGACAGGAAATGTAGATTTGTATGTTAATGCTATGGTTCGAGAAGTATTGACCAACGGTGAGGGGGAAGCTACCGGGGTTTCTTATATAAATAAAGAAAATTTAAAAGATTACGAAATTAAAGCTAAAGTGGTAATATTAGCTGCCAGTGCTTGTAGCTCTGCCCGAATTCTACTTAATTCCAAATCTTCTCAACATCCTAATGGTCTTGCTAACTCCAGTGAAGTAGTAGGGAAATATTTGCATGATTCTACAGGTTCTTCACGAGGAGGTTTTATTCCTAAATTAATGGACCGGGA